>JBHPEE010000027.1:0-21100 GCA_042577295.1 Fidelibacterota bacterium
AATTGTTACAAGCCAAAGGTATTTTTGGACTATTCCCGGCAAACTCCAATGGTGATGACATTGAAATCTATTCTGATGCATCAAGGGACAAGATAGTAAATAGTCGGATATTTTCCTTTCAATGACCACACAGAAAAAAACGGTGTCCAATCAATATATTCAATTAATTCCTCAATTGAATAATCTCCAAAAACTTTCACACCGATAAATTTTGGAATGGGGGATGCATAATTGTCCCAATCAAAATCTAATTTTCGTTTCCTTGCTTCTATTAGTGATAATAGCTTAGTCGGTCTCTTTCGTTCAGTATATTTTTTCACTACTTCTTGTTGTTTTTCATGCAACAATTCTAAAAATTCCTTTCGCCGCGTTTCACTTAATAAGTCCGATACAACCGATACACTACGTGATGCATCCGGCACGTAAACCACCGGTTCTCTATAATTTGGCACAATTTTCACGGCCGTGTGCAATTGCGATGTAGTTGCCCCACCTATCAATAATGGGATTTTTAATCCTTGTCGTTCCATTTCAGCTGCTACATTTTCCATTACAGCAAGTGATGGTGTGATTAATCCACTCAATCCAATCATTTTTGCATTCTCTTCTTTCGCAGTAGCGATGATTCTCTCCGTTGGAACCATCACACCCAAATCAATAACTTCAATATTATTACATTGCAAAATGATAGATACAATATTTTTACCAATATCATGTACATCGCCTTTTACCGTAGCCAACACAATTTTAGATTTTGCTTTTGAAACTTTGGAGTTAGTCTGTGCTTCATTAATAAATGGCTCTAGGTAAGCTACTGCTTGTTTCATAACACGGGCACTTTTTACTACTTGCGGCAGAAACATTTTTCCGGCACCAAACAAATCACCAACTTTATTCATTCCATCCATCAACGGACCTTCAACGATCTTCACCGGATCATCATAAATCTGTCGAATTTCTTCGATGTCTTCAATAATAAATTCGGATATTCCGTCAACCAATGCATGTTCAATTCGTATTTGAGTTGGTTTTGTTCTCCATTCTTGAATTGACTTTTCTTGAACCTTACCACTTTTATACTTTTCTGCTAACTTTAACAAATTGTCGGTCGCATCTCTATGGCGATTAAGAATAACATCTTCAACCGCTTTACGAAGCTCATTAGGAATATCATCATAAACAACTAATTGTCCGGCATTCACTATACCCATATCCATTCCGGCTTGGATGGCATGATAAAGGAAAGCCGAGTGCATTGCCTCACGAATTGTGTCATTTCCACGAAAAGAAAATGACACATTGCTCACACCTCCGCTGACCAAACAACTCGGGAATTTTTCTATAATTGAACGGCAAGCGTTGAGGTAGTCAACTGCATAATTATTGTGTTCTGCGATGCCGGTTGCTATCGCAAAAATATTTGGATCAAAAATAATATTTTCTGGTTCTAAACCAACAACATCAGTTAATATGCGGTAGCTCCTTTCAATTATTTCCATTTTGCGATCATAATTGTCGGCTTGACCATTTTCGTCAAAAGCCATTACAATCACTGCTGCTCCGTATTTGCGAATCAACTTGGCTTGCTCAATAAATTTATCTTCGCCCTCTTTCAGGCTAATACTATTGACAATTCCCTTGCCTTGTATATTTTTTAAACCGGTCTCCAAAACCGCCCAATTTGACGAATCAAGCATAATCGGAACTCGGGCGATATCGGGTTCGGCAGAAATCAAGCGAATAAATTTCTCCATTGCTTTCTCAGAATCCAACATGGCATTATCCATATTAATATCGATTATTTGAGCACCACCTTCAATTTGATGACGAGCAACGCTCAACGCTTCACGATAATTTTCTTCTTTTATCAAACGACGGAATTTTGCTGAGCCGGAAACATTAGTTCTTTCGCCAACATTAACAAAGAGAGAATCCGGTCTGATTACAGTCACCTCCAATCCGCTTAGAAAAGTATGTTTTTCCTTTGTTCCGAGCTCGCGCGGTTGTATGTTTTTTACTACCTCTGCAATTGCAGCAATGTGCTCGGGCGTTGAACCGCAACATCCTCCTACAATATTCACCAACCCCCTTTCAGCAATATCACTTACTATTATAGCCATATGCTTTGGCGATTCATCATATTCACCTAATTCATTTGGCAAACCGGCATTGGGATGAAAGCTAACTAAACTATAGCTGATGTTCGATAACTCGGTAATATACGGTCTTAATTGTTCAGCGCCGAACGCACAATTTAATCCAACTGAAAACAATGGGAAGTGATTTATTGAATAATAAAAAGCATCTAAAGTTTGTCCCGAAAGAGTTCTACCACTTGCATCGGTAATCGTGCCAGAAACCATAACCGGTACGCTTCTACCAATTTCATCAAATACCGATTGTACTGCAAATAACGCAGCTTTAGCATTTAAAGTGTCAAAAATAGTTTCCACCATTAATAAATCAACACCACCCAAAATCAATGCTTTTGCAGATTCGGAATAAGCTACAACTAATTCATCAAAGGTAACATTTCGAGCACTTGGATCATTTACATCGGCTGATATCGAAGCTGTCCGATTTGTTGGTCCGAGCACACCAACAACAAAGCGAGGTTTAAAGGGAGTATCTTTAGTAAACTGGTCAGCAATTACTCGCGCTATTTTAGCGGCTTCATAATTTATTTCTGCAATAAATGATTCTGTTCCATAATCTGCCTGAGAAATACTGGTCGCACTAAAGGTATTAGTTGAGATTAGATCGGCACCTGCTTGAAGGTATTGAGAATGGATATCTTTAATAACTTCAGGTTTCGTTATAGATAATATATCATTATTACCTTTCAGGTCTATTGAATGGGTTTGAAATCGTTTACCACGGAAATCTGATTCGCTTAGTCTATAAGATTGAATCATAGTACCCATGGCACCATCTAAAATTAAAATTCTATTTTTTACTATTTCGTAAATAACATTCATAATAAAAAACCTCGTGCTAAACGAGGCAATCCCTTGCCATTTTAGCTCATTTTTTACGGTCGCGGCAATCAAGCGCAAATCACGACAAAATCATTAGATGTAATTTAATCATACTACACCAAAACAAAACCATTATTTTTCTTGAAGAAAATCACATTAACTTGTATTTTTAAATAGGATTTGAAAGGCTTGAAGGACTAATAAGTTTATTTTTTTTTACCGATATTTGAAACATTTTGAAAACACAAGATTTTTTTACCTACCTTCTCTTCTTTCTTTCCTAAAAATAAAAGGCAAAACCCGATAATTATTTATCGGGTACAATTGATTATATCATCAATTGTATTTCGCCTGTGTATATTAAAAATGCAGATGTAAAAGGTGGAGCAATGAAGAAAGAAATTATTATAAATGAGAGCATGGGGGAAACCAGGATTGCAATTTTAGAGGAAGACCGTTTGGTTGAAGTTTATGTTGAAAAACAGGGGCAACAACGAATGGTTAGTAATATTTATAAAGGGAAAGTGGAAAATGTTATCCCTGGTATGCAAGCAGCATTTGTTGACATCGGTTATGGAATAAATGCTTTCTTACCATTTTCCGAAATTCATGATGGTGAGTTTTTATTGGCTGATGTTGATCGTGAAGATACAAAACAAAACAATAAAAAGCGTGTTGACAATGGTAATATTGCAGTTGATCTTCACACCGGACAAGAAATATTCGTCCAAATAATAAAGGAGCCCTTCGCTAATAAAGGACCCCGCGTAACAACTGAAATTGCAATTCCCGGACGGTTATTAGTTTTAGTCCCAAATGTTAATTATATTGGAATATCTAAGAAACTTTGGGATAAATATGAGCGCAGACGTCTAAAAAAAATAGCAAACAATTTACGCAGTAAAGATTTTGGGCTGATAATTAGAACTGTAGCAGAGGGCAAAAGTGAAGAACAACTCACAAATGATTATGAAATGCTTATTAAACATTGGCAAAAATTAGAAAAAAAAGCAAAGAATACTCCTGCCCCAGTTCTAATATACGAAGATCTTGAAACAGCCTCAAGTGTCATACGCGATTTACTTACAACCGATGTTGGCAAAATCACTGTCGATTCAAAAAAATTATACAACAAATTATATAAATATTTAGAAGACGTTTCACCCAATTTAGGCGAGAGACTTCAATTATATAAAATTAAATCTCCCCTTTTCGAGAGCATGGGTATTGAGGATGAGATCGCGAGGTTAATGAGTCCTATAGCAAGATTAAAAAGCGGAGCTTATCTTGTTATCGAAAAAACTGAGGCAATGGTAGTTGTCGATGTTAACAGCGGGCGATTCATCGGGAAACAGCTTCACGAACTGAACTCGCTTAAGATTAATTTGGAAGCAGCTAGAGAAATCGCAAGGCAATTAAGATTGCGCGACCTATCTGGATTAATTGTCATTGACTTTATTGATATGCGCGAACAGGAAAATCAACGAAAAGTTTATAACGAATTACGAAATGAACTAAAAAAAGATCGTGCTAAAGTTGCTGTGTCACCGATATCAGAATTTGGATTATTAGAAATGACACGGCAACGGATACGTCAAAGTTTACTAGATAGTATGACGGAAGAATGTCCAACTTGTCATGGGGCAGGACAAATAATATCCAAAGAAACTCTTCTTACAAGAATTGATCATTGGTTAAGACGCTATAAAGCCAAGCATCGCAATTTGCGATTAAAATTATTATTGCATCCTGAAATAGAAGAACATTTACGGTTGAATAAGAAAAGAGCATTGCGTGGTTTAATGTGGAGAAACTTTATTCATATTAAAATTGAAGCAAATCCTGAGATACATCGAGACCAATTTGAGTTTATTACTGTGTCAGATGGTAAAAATGTTACAAATGAACTTGAAAAGGATAATTCCAAGACTTAAATTCGCAGGCTTTTTTAGGAGATAAAATGTACGCAATCGTAAATATAGCAGGAAAACAATACAAAGTTTCTGAAGGTGATAAACTTCATGTGGCTCGCCTATCCTCAGAAGTTGGCGATAAAGTCAGCTTTGATAATGTATTACTGACTGATGATGGGAAAGATATAAAAATAGGAAAACCTGCTGTAAAAGGTGCTGTGGTTTCAGCGGAAATTTTGGAACATGGACGTCTCAAAAAAATCCTAGTCTATAAGAAAAAACGCCGAAAAGGATATCAACGGAAAAATGGTCATAGGCAAGATTTCTCATCAATAATGGTGAATAGTATTAAGATATCTGCACCTACTAAAAAGAAACCTGTAAAAAAAACTGCGACAACTAAAACAACAAAGAAGGAAACAAAATAATGGCACATAAGAAAGGACAAGGTAGTTCCCGGAATGGTCGTGATTCAAATGCTAAGCGACTCGGTGTCAAAGTATATGACGGTCAAACGATACTATCCGGCGGAATTATTTTAAAACAACGCGGAACTCAAGTACACGCTGGTGAAAATGTTAAACGCGCCGCCGATGATTCACTATTTGCCATTGCAGATGGAATTGTAAAATTTGGAAAGAAAGGTCGCGACAAAAAGATTGTAAGTGTTATATCGTAACAATCAATAAAATTAAATATCTTTAAAAACCCTCACATTATGAGGGTTTTTTTATCTTATTTAAATATTTATATTCAATCCTCATTGAAAGCCAATGACAA
Organism: Fidelibacterota bacterium; assembly: GCA_042577295.1. Taxonomy (GTDB): domain Bacteria; phylum Fidelibacterota; class Marinisomatia; order Marinisomatales; family JAHJCW01; genus JAHJCW01. The sequence goes on from JBHPEE010000027.1 coordinate 5,672, forward strand.
CCATTTATTTATTATTAGTGTCAAAAAAGTGAAATGAAACAGAATCGTGGATAGGATAACCAGAGATCTAATAATTAAAGCACAAGCGGGAGACACTGAATCGTTTCACGAAATTGTTGCTAAATATGATACAAGAATAATGACACTAACATTACAAATTGCACAAAATAAACAGGATGCTGAAGATATCTATCAAGAGACGTTTGTTAAGATATACAAGAATATATCTAAATTTCGTTTTGAGAGTGATATTTATACCTGGATATATCGGATTGCGGTAAATACCGCCTATAATTATAAAAGAAAGCATTCCAAAATGAATATGGTTGAGCCCAAAGAAGATGGTGGATACGATTTTTTGGATTGGGTTTATGATCCACAAAGCAACGAAGACAACCGCGAAGAATTGATTATGGCTATCAACCAATCATTATTAACATTATCTCATCAACAAAGAACAGTATTTATTTTAAAACATTTACAACAATTAAAAATAAAAGATATAGCTAATATTTTAGATTTATCGGATGGAACAGTAAAAAAATATCTGTTCCGTGCGATGGAAAAATTACGTGTTAGCCTAAAGGAATATCACTATGCCTAACAACATTTCAGAACAACAAAAAAAGCAAGCTACTTTATATATTTGTAATGCATTGAGTATTACATCAAATAGGAAATTTGAGCAGGCATTAAAAACAAATTCCGAATTACTAAATTATGTAAATGAGCTGAAATCCTCTATAGAAACAACTAGAAAGATCTCAACCATAGGTCCTTCTGAAGAATTTTTACAGGGTAGTAGAAATCTGCTCCGCGGGAAGATTCAAACTCTTAGCAATAAAGAAACAATCAATTCGATTTTATCAACCATTTTTGATAAAATTATAAATGGAATTACATCTTTTGCAAAAACACGACAACCTGTTTGGGCGGTTGCGACATATGTAATAATCGGACTAATTGTAGGTCGTATATTGCTCACCGCCGGTGGTGATAAGCCAATCGATATTAGCGGTCAAGAACAAGTAGATATGAATAAATTAATTCAATCGGGTGTACTTTCGGATTTACAAATAAACCAATCTACGCTATCTCCATCCTCAATTAAATTGGTATCGCATACTGATAACAGATTCAATGTTTCCGGAAATATCAATGATAAAAATATAAAGCAAATATTATATTATTTGCTTTTAAATGATGAAAATATTGACAATCGATATCAGGCCGGCAAGCAAATCAAAAGAATAACTCCAAATAATGAATCACAAATGGTATTGATATCATCTGTATTATCAGAAACTGATCAAAGTGTTAGATTACAATCTTTGGAAACCTTAACTCAATATCAGTCTTCTCCTGAATTGATTAATGCTTGTAAACGAATTTTATTAGATGATCGCAATTATGAAATGCGTTTAAAATCCCTAAACATTTTAGAAAAAAACAAATCAATTGATTTAATATCGTTACTCGAAATAGTAAGTAAAATGGATGACAACTCAAAAGTTCGAGTGAAAGCACGAGAATTGCTTGCGGATTTGCAGAAACCTGTCTCAATTGAAAACAATGAGGTGACACAATGAAAAATACAGCTATATTATTAAGCTTAATACTTATCACTTGTACATTTATCTTTGCCCAAAGTGACGATTGGAATGGGTATGAAGTAACTAATTCTTATAGTTTCAATACACGTCAATATAAAGATTTGGATGTATCAATATCTTATGGTTTAGGTGAACTAACAATTGGATCAAGTGATGAACGAGACATAATTGAGGGCTCAATAACTTATGATAGCCGCAGAATCACTCCAAAAGTAAATATAGAATCTGTTTCATCTAGCGGAGTTTTAACTATCAAAACCGAAAAAGATAAAACCAAGGATAAAAGACACTATAAATTAAAAGACGTTGATAATGAAATTGAATTTTATTTTCCTTCACAAATCAAAACCAATCTATTCTTGGATTTTGGCGTAGGTGATGCTGAAATAGATCTAACAGATATTTCAATTAAAAAATTATATATCAACTGTGGATTAAGTGATGTAGAACTTGAAATTAATAAAAGAAATAATGTTATTTGTGAATCGGCAAGTATTGAGAATGGCTTGGGTGATTTATCAGTTTCCGGTCTGGGTAATCTTGTAGCAAAAAATATTGATATTAATATTGGCTTAGGTTCTGCCGATATCGACCTCACCGGTGATAGAATTTTTGATACCGATATAAATGTGGATGTTGGATTAGGGTCATTGGATATGATACTTCCCAAAAAAGCAAATATTGAAATATATGTTGATGCTTCCTTCTTATCATCGGTTGATATTTATGGACTTCAACAAAAGAAGAACAAATATTGGGTGAGCCCTTACTGGGAAAGTAGTTACCCGACCATTAAAATGGATGTTAATGTTGGAATGGGTTCAGTTGATATCGTAATAGAAGATTAAAAACATAATATATATATTATAAAAAAGCACCCATTAGGGTGCTTTTTTATAATCATTTCGAAAATCATTTTATCATTTTTAATATTTCCGATACCAACTTTTCTATACCTTCCGCAACTACTGCCATATTTTTTGCTTCCATATAGGCAGGTGTTGAAACAATTCTCATTTCTTTATCCACTACTACTCCTTGAGCTGAACAAGCAATATGATTAGAACCCATACTTTTAATATCGTTTGCAGTTTTTTCATCACTTCCGATTGTTAAATCTGCCGATAAACTATCGTTGTTTAAAATCTTTGCCATCATAGTTGGTGCAATACACATCACACCAATCGGTTTACCAGCTATATGAATTTCTCGCGTTAATCGAGCAACCTCCGGATTGACTATACAATTAGCACCAGCCATCGCATAATCACTTAGATTTTTAGCAACTCCAAAACCACCGGGAAAAATCAGAGCATCTAATTCATTTTCAGAGACTTCTGAAATACTCTTAATCTCTCCACGAGCTATACGAGCAGATTCTACTAAAACATTTCTACCATCACCGTCCATCTCCTCGCCATTTAAATGATTTATTACGTGTAGTTGATCGATATCGGGAGCCATCATAATTTTTTCAACTCCTGCTCGATCTAAGGCTAACATTGTAATTACGGATTCATGAATTTCAGCACCATCATATACTCCGCATCCTGATAATACAACACCGACTTTAGGCATAAAACCTCCTATAATAAATTATTGTTGACTTAACAAACTACGGCATTAATCAATTTCAATCAATACCGTGACTCATCTGCTTTATGCATTAACATTTCGCATAAAGCGATCATATTTGATTCGTTTTATCGGAGAATCCGTAAATATTTTTTTAAAGGAATTGTCGTCTATTTTTAACCAATCTGTAAGGGAATATTCTCTTATCTCCCGTATCGATTTAAATGAATCTTCATCAGTATATTTTTGTTTCGTTTTATTCCAAGGACAAACCCGCTGACAAATATCACAACCGTAAATCCAGCCATTTAGTTTACTCTTTTGATCAGTTTCAAATTCACTTCTATACTCAACTGTTAAATATGAAATACACTTTGTAGCATCTAATTGGTATTCTGTGAGAGCACATGTTGGACAAGCATCGATGCATGCAGTACAATTTCCGCATAAATCTTTGGTAAACGGCTGATCATAATCAAGTGGAATATCTAATAATAATTCACCTAAAAATATCCAACTTCCAAATTCATTATTTATTAAAATGGTGTGTTTACCCTGCCAACCTATACCTCCGCGCTGAGCCCATTGTTTTTCCATTATCTGAGATGAATCAACGCTTACAATTCCATTAGTGTCTTGGCTCAGTTCATTTTTTATATGGTCTAATAATTCATTCAATTTTTGTTTAATAACAATATGGTAATCTTTTCCCCATGCATAGTTGCTGAATTTATGTGTCTGTTTTCCATTTGCAACAATCTCATAGCTAATACCTGTGAAATAATTAATCGCAACTGAAACAACAGATTTTACTCCATGAAAGTAATTTTTAACATCCTTACGTTCTTCCGTATGTTTCTCTAACCACTGCATTCTGCCATTTTTACCTGCATCAAGCCAATTATCAAAGTAATCAGTATACATGAGTGGTTCAGCCGGTGAGCTGATACCAATTTTTTGAAATCCAATTTCATGCGCTTTGGACTTGATGGCTTGTGTCAGGTCCATAATGTTATTAGTTTTACTCAGGATAGGTGAACTTTATTATTACGTATTAACTTCTCAAGCCAGAATATTGAAATTATTGATTTCACATCAGTGACCTTTCCTGTCCAAACTAATTCAACCGCTTTCTTGAAAGAAACCGGATAAAATTCGATACTTTCATCGGTTTTAATATGATTAACCTTTTCAAGGTCTTCACCTAGATATAGCCAGATACTTTCGTTGCTATAGCCGATACAAGGATTAATTTTTGTAAGAAAAGTAAGTAGATGTGGAATATAACCAATCTCCTCTTGTAATTCCCGTTTGGCTGCATTTTCCACATCCTCACCGGGATCAATTTTGCCAGCCGGAACTTCTATATGAATTTGGTTAGTCGGGTAACGGTAATGTCGAATTAATCCGATATTGCCATTAGGAAGGATTGGGATGACGGCTGCTGCTCCGGGATGTTTTGTGTATTCTCGTATTTTCCTTTTATCATTATGTATCTGTACTTCATCTACAAAAATATCTAACAAACTTCCTTTAAAAACATTTTTTGACGACAGTCTTTTTTCCTTGAGCAGCGTCATCCCTTCCTTTTTACATTAAATTACAAATCAGATAATAATTTTTGTGCTTCTTTTTGCAATTTACGGTCGCTATCATTCTCAGCAGTTATTGCCAAAGCAGCATTATATTCGTTTTTAGCTCCTTCTATATTATCCAATTCTACATATGTATTTCCTAACCATAAGTGGTTACGAACATCAGTTGGTTCTAATGAGATAGCTTTTTTAAAATATTCAGCGGCTTCTTCAAAACTAGCTTTCGGAGGTTTTGCATAAATTAAACCAGCAATTTTTCTTTCCACCCAACTCAAATCAGCTAATGTGTAATGCCATCTACCCATTACATGATAATTACCATCATCTTCAGGGTCTAATTCAATAGCTTTAAGAGTATGGTCCTTGACTTCGTAAGAATTCAATATTTTTTGTTTGGTTCCTTCAAGTTCTCCAACTTTACCAATTAATATACCATACCATTTATGTCCCTCTGCACGACCATCATCTAATTCAAGCGCTTTTTTTGCGTAATCTAAACCCTTATAAAAATTGTCAGAAATTACTATTTCATCTTCCGAATTATCTGAAAAATCGAAATGAGCGCGAGCCAAACGCCAAATAACTTCAAAATTATTTGCTTCTAACTGTTCAGCTTGTTTCAATAATTCAAAAGTCGCCGAAAAATCGTCAGCATCATGTTTAGCATCAGATTGGTTAATTAAATCGCCAAAGCCTTGTGCCATTACAAAGCCGGCGAGGATTAGTACTATACTAAGGATTTTCTTCATTATTCCCTCTTATTGTGATTATAGAAAAATGTTTCTCAAAATGATTAACTAATCTATATCTCTTTGCTTATAAAAACTACAAGAAGATTTAGTCAGTTTCAATTAATATTTTGTCCAGTTTATGGAGTAAACTTTAAATAAACAGGGCGGTGGTCGGATACATTTTTATCATATTCAGAACTACCATCGTTAAAATATTCTTCTAATTTAATAACATCAACCACTCCCGAATTGTCCAATTCATCAAACAAATTATTATTAATTAGAATATGATCAAAATGAATTGCAGGATATGAACTGCTCCACCCCTGCCAAGACCAATTAATAGCATCGCCTATAGCGATATCCATATCAGCAAACCTGAAGTTAGATGAGTCATTAATAAAAATTTGGAAAACATTTGTTGAATCAGTTTCTTGAATGGCATCATTCCAATCACCCGCAATTATAACATTTTCAGTGTTTAACGAATCAGAGACATAATCATGCAACAACTGACTGGCAACTACACGACGATATTCTTCGTCATCATTGTTCCCTATTTTAATTAAGTTATCTCCACAGCATTTATAATGCACATTAATAATTGTTAATTCTTTTTTGACTCCATTTTTTTGCCATTCAAGTTTTGTTACAAATGGTGGTCTGCCAGCAAAATAAAACGGATCTTCAGCCTTACAACCAACAAATAGAATCATTAGTGTTAATAGTAAAATATTGTGCAATTCTCTTTCAATGGTTTGATTTCAATTCGTATTAGGGTAAAATAACGGACAGATCCAACATTTGCGGACTTCCTAAAGACTGTGAACCGAATTGTATCCCATATTTAATATCATAGGTACCTAACTTAATCCCAATTCCGCCCGAGATAGACGCAACGTCTTTGGAAAATTGAGTTCCGATTAGAAATTGTAATTTATTCCAATTGGTTACTTCTCCAACTCTAAGAATAATTCCCTCAATAATGGACGACTTTTCCAACGCAACAAAAAACGAATTATCTATTTCATTAAAAGAAAAATCATAACCTGAGCCAACAATCATTCGAACAGGTAATTTGGGTTTTTCCACATTAAGCTCTGACATACTTCCAAGATTCAATACCGTAAAGCCTACATTTAATTTATCATTTATATTATGTTGTAGACCAATGTCCATGGCAAATCCGGTTGAAATTTCGTCAAGCAATTGCATTGAAATATAACGGAGTTTTGTACTTAGCAAACCAATTTTTGTTTGTCTGATATAGTTACCATCAAGCGCAATCGCAGTAGCGTCAAAAACTGATAAAGGATCATCCGTTGGGCGATCTGTTCTTAGTTCAAGATCATTCAAAGCTATATAACGAACATTAAATCCGGCTGCTCCCCCCAAAGCTTTACGACTATATCCAAATGTGGAAACTTTTATCCCTGCTAGCCAATTTCCATAAGATGCTGATAAAATCGGCCTATTTATAATATTTTTAATTGAAGGATTTAATCCAATAATTAGTTCCTTCGCATTTTGCGGAATTGATAAAAATTGTGTCCCAATTCCAAATATTAGATTTTGGAAAAGTATCGCTGATGTTATTATTTTAAAAATTAATTGCATAAGATATTACGTGGGTTAAATTCGTGACCGGTTCCATTACAAGTGCATAGTCGATCAATGATGTAAATTTATCAAATTGTTGATATTTCAATCCAACGCCAAAAGCTAGGCGATCATTTCTATATCCGGCACGGAAAGTGTAATTATTATTATATGTGTATTCGGTCCCGACTCTGTAATCTAAACCAAGTAGTTCGTTATCAGCAAAATATGATCCTACATCACCAACTATGATTATAGAATTGAATTTATACTGTACGCCCGATCTAATTTGTATAGGAAATTTATCTTTATAAACTCTTCCCAAATCATCAGTTAATTTATTTGACCATTGATAAGCAGAATTAATATTTTTCACTACCAATGCAAAATTAAAATTATCATTATAATTATATGATATACCAAAATCAAAACCAACACCTCTGCCAATAATATTTCCATCAATAGTAGGTAATTGGTTTTGTAATATTTTTATGGAACCGCCAATTAGAATATGTTGAACTGGAGCAATTCCAAATGATATTAAAAAAGCATCTTCAGATGCAGATAGATTATCTGTATGAATACCGGTTAAACCACGACCGTCGATACCATTAACTCCCGCACCAATCCAACCCACACTTATTCCACCCACTGGAGGCAATGGTGCAGTAAAACTAATCACTGATTGACGTCGGTGAAGTGATAAAAATTGGTGTGTGAATAATAATTTCCGATTTGATACAGATGCAACTCCTGCCGGATTAAAATAGGCCGGATAATATAAATCAGTTCCTGCTGTCAAAGCATTCCCCATTGCAATTGAGCGTGCATCAATTCCATTATGAAAATAGTTTCCTGCATAACCTGAATAGTCTTGAGCGACAATGAATGTGCTTAAAAAAAGAAATAATGAGTATTTTTTTTTAAACATTATTTTACAACCACTAATTTTAGCCAATGTTTTTTTTCAGTGGAATTCTCACTTTCCGAGAACTGCAAATTTACAAAATATACGCCGTTAGCAACTAATTCTCCACGTTTATCGCGCCCATTCCATTTGACAGCACCGGGATTATTTTGCCAGTCAAATTTTTCAGAATGGACTTCTTCTAATGCGAAATTGTAAATATTTAAATAGACTTTCTGGACGGAGGAATCTCCTATGTTAAATCGCACCCATCCATCACCATTAAGTTGATTGTGCGAATACGGGGAAAACGGATTCGGGTATGCGTAAATTTTTTCTTTATCATATTCAGCACGGTAAATTTGCCAATTATTTCCTTTAGAATTATATGATCGTGCTAAACCATCTGGCGTACCAATCCAAATTAATGATTTGCCAAAATATTCACGATTATCTGCTGCAACCGAGTAAACCGAATTATTTAATATTTCATTAGATGAAACCGGTGTGGCTTCAACTGCCGGCGGAATTAAGTCCCAATTGGTACCATCATCGGATTTCCATAGCCCGTTATCCGAAGCGATTAATACCGTTGAGCCAAGAATTGATATGTCATGACAGCGTTCGCCAATTAATGCTTCCACAATTTCCCAGGAATCTCCATCGTTTCGCGTAAAACTCACTGATCTTTGTTCCGATGGCAAAATGGCATTAACAGTTACGGCCCAAATGATACGTTCGTCATTATATTCCTGCTTTGCCATGCTCAAAACCCAATTGCCAGAGAGTTTGTCTTTTGGATGTGAAAAATGATGCCAATCCACACAGCTATTTTCACCTAAAATTCCGCGATTTATTCCATTTGCAGTTCCAACCCAAACAGTATCTCCATATGCTAATACAGAGAATCCTTTGTGATTGTGGTTACCTCCCTGTTCTGGATCGCTGGAATCCATTTCATAATTGTTTATAATTAATTTGTTATCAATCAATTCATATATACTTTCATCACAAGTAGTCAATTCTTCTAAGCTATCTAACGGTAATGGAATTCGTTCCCAATAATCCATTTTTGATAAATCCAAACGCCGTAATCCACCAGCCCAACTGACAATCCACAGATAATTACCACCAATATCCATATCATATGTAATATTTGTAAGAGCTTTTGAAACGGGTCTAGCATTAAAATACCCTACTCCAATTTCTGCCAACGAATCATCAAGGGCATCTACCGGTTGATTATATCTTTTCCATTTAATTTGTTCGGACAGTCCATTTTCTGTTAAATAAATACCGGTGCCCATAGGAATTCCATTTTCTTGAGATGCTCCGGACAATGCCAATAAATCACCTTGAACTGACATTGATGCAATTGGATCAAACAAAAACCGCAGGGTATCGGGATCATTAGGATTATTTTGTGTTAAATGAAGTGTATCAAGCGTAAAAATAGATACAGAATCGTGCATTACTGAAATACCCTGACCGGTTCCAATCCAAGTTGTCATATCACCTTGGAGGGCAATACAATTAATCATATTGCTGCGCAATCCCGGTTCTTCACTTAAATATGCAGAATTTATTTTGGTCAACCTAAAATCCTGTTTCAAATTCTGTTGTCCAAAAACAACTTGAATAGAAAATACAGTAAATAAAATTAATTGGATAATATTTTTCAACTTAAGGTGTCAATGAATAAATATAATAAGTTAGCAATCGTCCTACTTGCTCAAGACTTTCAGCTGAGCAATTTTGTGGAACATCATTTAAGGTATGCCAATAGTTGATTCTTTGGTTGGGATAACTGAAATCAATTAAATCGATAGCAGGTATCTCTGCGATCTCCCACAAAGGAACATGATCGTCATAAACATCATACCCTAGTCTATTTTGAAATGCCGGCAATTTTAACTTTTCAGCTAAATCCCAAAGTGTATTTACCAAATCTGGTGCAACCCGGTAGGAGTTTCGCTCAATCGGAATTTCTAAATTACTATCGCCAATCATATCGACTATTACTCCATAATCAGGTTTTTGGATTGGTAAATTTTCCGCAAAATATTGTGATCCCTTTGCCCAACTATTATTAATTCCCTCAACACCCATATCCTCTCCATCAAATAAAACCAGTGTAATATTTATTGGCAGTGGATTGGACTTGAATATTTTTGCTAATTCCATTAAAATAGCAACGCCACTCGCACCATCATTTGCTCCGATAATTGGTGTAGAGCGATTGGAAATATCTAATTCTCTATCAGCCCAGGGACGCGTATCCCAATGAGCGCCCAAAATAATGTGTTTTTCACTATCAGTTTTAAATTCAGCGATTATATTGCTTAAATCATAAATATTATTTTCCCGTAGATCTGTATATGTAAAACTTTGAGTGAATACTGAATCGGAAAATTCCTTAAAATAGTCAATTAAAAATTCTTTACAATTATAATAACCAGCAGAACCCGGATTTCGCGGACCAAATCCACATTGTTTTTCAAGCCAATAAAATGCAGAATCCCCATTAAATTTTATTTCATCTGTTTGACAGCTAATTAGAAATATTGTTAATAAAATAAAAATGGGTTTTCTCATTATTAATTCCGCTTATTAACCGCTAATTGATAGATTTAAATCAAAACCGATATCTCGGTCAATTTTCTTACCAATATGTTTTGAATCACTTTCACGATATTCCAAAATTACAGCACCTGTCACACGTGATGAAAACGAATATGAAATCCTTAGCCCGACTTTCATACTTTTATTTTCATCTATCACGGCTAAATCAGGACTATTTTTTGTTGCAAAAGTTTGCCTTATATTATAGTCGGCATTAAAAGTAAAGTTCATAGTATTTTGAATTTTGTAATTATCAAAAAATGGAATTGGTATTGTAAAACCTCCTTTATGAGCATAATTTGAACTCATGCTTACGGATTGCTCCTTTTTTAAAGTTAAACCGGTTGGACTTTTTTCCGCACTCTTACTCATATTATGTCTAATATTTACGGATACTCCTTTCGCAAGCGACATTGTTAATCCAATTAATGGTGAATAACTAGAATTAACACGTGATTGCACTAAATAGTCTGAATAGTCATTTTCGAATTCTGATATTCCGAAAAATTGGGTAGTCGGTATGTTTTTTTCGCCCTCAATTTTCCACGATCGCACTTCCTTACCTGAAAAAGCATGCTCAAGCGAGACTGATTTTGCAAATTTATTCAATAGCGGTAATTTTTCTAACCCCGTAACGCGCATAGTCCAACTTGTAAACGGTAATCCTTTATCTAGTCTTTCACCGTAAGCAAAGTAATCACGTGAGAGCGAATGCAATTCCAAATCTGTCCCGCCACTGCGATTGATCCCCAATTCCTGAACATAATTTAGATTTATATTGGCTTTTGTAGAAATTGTGAATCCCGATCTTATTGATAGGTTTCGCTTTAAATTCCATTGCCCAGTATTTGTCCCTACACTCTCAGAATGTTGTAAGCCATGATCCGGCAACCAACCAAATTTATACCCGGTCGGTACATCGCCTTGAACACCTACACCGGTTCGATTTAGATTGGAAGAATAAGTCATATTTATAGGATTAATCTTTTTCAGTACTTTATGAAAGCCTGCCAACACATTTGTTTTATCTTTAGGTTTTTCAACGACTTCATCTAATAGAGCATTATCTTTAGCTTGTTTATCTTTTGCAGCAGAAAGTTCATCTTTTCCTGCATCCATTATTCTTTTGTTCTTACTTATTTCATCTTTTTCAGGTGAAAAACTCCTTTCTTCCTCTTCAATAATTCGTCGTCGTCTTATTGGTTCTGTTTCACTGCGCTGTCTTGTTTCCTGTTTCGGTTTATATACTGTTTCCAGTATCGATACCGGGCTCAAAGAAAGATTCGACGAAAATCGCAACTGCGTTCCGATATTAGCTCCATCTATTGTACTGCTGCGCGGTTTATCCCATCGATACACAGCAGAATAACTGAAATTTGGTTTTAACCACTCTGCAATAATCGGATTAAATATTGTACTTAAATTTTCATTGGTATTGGTTATAACTCCCGGATTCCATTTTTGAATAGCTCTTATTACCTCTGCACGAAATTCATCCATATCGCTTTTTGTGCTGGTGCTATATTTTGTTTCTAAATTATCAGTTATTTTATACGCCAAATTTAGAGTACGATTTAATCCTAAATTGTATTCATCAGGAGATCGACCGCCTGCCCTGGAATCTTTTTGAATTAATTTTTCAGAAAAATCAACACCTGCATTTAAACTGCTTGGTGTATAATAAAAATTTGTCTCACTTAATTTTTCACCAAATAGTGGTACAACTTTTAGCCATTTTAATGGTTTAAAGAAATTATCTCTAGGAAAGGTGTGACTGTAAGCTAGTTTTCCTGTATATGATTCATTCCTAACTTCTGTCATTATTTCATTTGACGTAAGTGTTTTATTTGAAGAAAAACTACCAGTGATGTCATCGATCGTGTATTTAATCCATTTGTTTTTTGATTTACGTGTTTTTGCAAATGTTGTACTAAAACTTACAACTTCAGATTTATCGATTATTGAATCCGGTACAGTCGATGCATCAACGCGTGCATCAGAACCCGGAAAATACTTTGGGCGATTATTTGAATTTGTATATGATATATTCATTGGAATGGATAAACCCCAGGATTCCGGTAAAAATTTTTGCATTTGCAAGTTAGTATTTACACGAAAATCTTGATTGGTTTTATTCGTTCCCAATCGTTGCTGTAATACATGAAAATCAGCATCCTTCCGGCTAAATATGACAGATGTATTGCCAAAATCAGCCAATTGCAAATTAGACTGAACACGCATTGCTATACCTTTTTCTTTTTTAACGCCGCTTAATCTTAACTCATCAATCCACACCTGACCGGTAATCGGTTCATTGGCGTTATTTCTAATCCCTACAATAAAATGTTGGATTCTAGACATCGCCGGCTCGCCTTTGATCGTAACTTTTTTACCGGTTAGACTTCCTTGCTCATCCGTAAAAAAGTATTTTTTAACATCTGATGAATCAATAAAAACGTCTGTGTCATTTATTAACTCGATACTTTTAGAATCTTGTAGTTTCAAATCAGTTAACCAATTTAAATCCAGGTTTATAGCATTTCTATTGAGCTCCTCATCCCACCCACTATAAATGGGTTGAGTTATTTCATAATATTGATCACCCAAACCAAACTGCAAGAATAATTCTACATCTGTATCTTGGGAGCCAATCCACTGACTATCATCACCATAGACATACATTTTTAAATTGTCATACGTAAGATAGCTTTGAGCGCGTTCTCCGGTTAACGAAAATATGGTCTTCTTTGCAGCACCTATATTGTTGACCGGTAAATCTTCAAACTTTAATACTAATGATTGTTCTTTTGATCGTGTTTGATAAATTGGATTGTATTCTCCCTTCACGCCATGAGGCGGAGTGTATTCGGGATTGTCCTCAGTATTTATCACAGTAATAGCAAAAGCACTGTCGGATTTAGTGAATGTATCCGACTGACCATCAGATATACCTAATTCCTGCCAATCGTTTCCAACTAATTCGATTTTTGCAATTCCCAACTCAGAAGCTTCATCAACTCCTGACCATACTAAACGGATGTAGCGAATTTCGCTCCAATCAACATTATTAACTTGCTCAAAATGAGTGAGTGGAATCCGAAATAACTGCCAACCTGTGGGAGTTCCATCACTTTCTTCGGTTTCAGTTACAAAATATTCAGATTTATCCAAAGGAATTGTTTTTGTGAAATAATTATTGGTCTTATCAAGAAATCCAGAACCATCCAAATCTTCTGTATCTGGATATCTACCGCCCGAAGCGTTTCTGTTTCCTTGAGTACCATTAACCTTTTTATAATTACTTATATCTTGCTGATCATCGTAAAACCAATTATCACTATTTGGATCTTCTATGTCTTCTACTTCAGGATTGATTAATACAGTTTCGCCGGTCGCAAGATATTGTTGGAAAGTCAGGCCGGTTGAATCTAACCTACCGCCCCAACCGTCTTCGTATTCATCTCTCGCGCCGTCTAAACCCAAGTCTTCCCCGTCATCTAAAATACCGTTCCCCTGTACAAATCCGGCCTCAGCTTTGTCTTCAGTATTAAGAACGCCATCGCCATTCCAATCTTCACTAATTTTTCCAAGATCTACGGTTAATTTTCCATCATTTCCTTTTATCCAAATTTCAAAGAATTTGCTTTGGGTTTGATCATAACTACCCGAATAAAATGGTGATATGATACCGGCCCATATCGAATCACGTTCTATTCCTGTTTGATGTGGGAGAGTTTTATAATTTAATATCAAGATGTCAACTGTTTGATCATTTGCCTGAACAGAAGTAGACTGATTTGGCCAAATACTTTTTGTAGGATATTTTGAAAATGGACTATACCAATACATTTTTGCTCTATTTTTCTTTCTATATTGTACACCAGAAATGTCAATTGGAGCAGAAGATGGTTTCCATCGTTCATACCTCACGCTGGGACTATTACTTCTTTTGGATCCTTCAAAATCATCAATGTATGCCAAACCATTGCCATCACCGGTGGCGGAATTTGATACTGAATTTGGATTAGGAAATACTTGTGCGAATTCTCCCTCTATTGAAAATGATGACAAGGCATCAGTTTTAACGAGTGGTAATCGATCAAGATAGTAAGTGAGGCGGTCTAAATCGTTTTGAAAACGTCCGTTTATGTCCCAAATAAAATTACGCATTGGTTCATACCCGACTTCTATTTTTTCATCAATTACTGATTGATTATAATATAAAGCAGTAGCACCAATAAAAGCATGTTCACCAATATCTATTTGAGCGCGGCTTCCTAGAATCACTTTCTTATCAAAACTGACCAATTCATTTTTTTCATAATTAACATCAATATTAGCATTGGGATTTATATTTTGTTTAATTATGTTAATAGTTCCTGAAAAATAATCAATGGTATAATCTTGGTTTTTAGTTTGTAGTTCTCCATCAATTTTAACTTCTTCACTTCCCTCCACAATCATGAAACCTAAATCTATCGTAGAACTCTGGTTAGAATAATCAGCTTCAATTGTAAATCTGCTATCGCCGGTATAGTCTGAATGCACAGTTGACGTATACATTTTGCCTTCGCCAAGCAAGCTTGCCAACACTTCATTAGTATTCCCTCCTTCAATTTGATCAGTAGATACAAAAGGCAGTAAACTAGGTATATGCATCTCTCCGAAATTCAAAAATACTATATTATCAATATCAATTTTATCGTCGGGTATTTTTGCGCCGTTCTCATTTTTATTATCTAATCCAAATTGATTAATATATGTACCCGTTGCATTCCGATCACTTT
>JBHPEE010000028.1:0-20869 GCA_042577295.1 Fidelibacterota bacterium
AAAATTACTGGATATCCTGTTTCATCCTGCATTATTGGAATTGAACGCATATCTACAATTAAATTATCAAACCCGAATGTATTCCCGCGTTCGGTAATTAATATTTGTTTATTACCGGTTCTTTCAATTTTTTCTACGATATTTTTCACTTTCCAAGGAGATAAAAATTGTCCCTTTTTGATATTTACCGGTTTTCCTGTATCGCCGGCAGCAATTAATAAATCGGTTTGTCTACAAAGAAAAGCCGGTATTTGGATTATATCTGCCACTTCTGCAATTGCTGTTGCCTGTTCCGGCAAGTGCATATCGGTAATAATGGGAATATTCAATTCACTTTTCACATCTGTTAAAATTTGTAAACCCTCATCAATACCAGGCCCTCTAAAAGCTGAAATAGAGGTGCGATTTGCCTTATCGTATGAACTTTTAAAAATAAATGGTAAAGCCAACTTATCGGTGATTTTTTTTATTGCCTCTGCCATCCTTATTGTATGGTCTCGGCTTTCGATTACACAAGGACCTAATATCAACGGAAAAATTTTACCGCCGAATGAAATATATTCGGTTATATTAGTTAATTTCAATTTTAAGTTATTTTTTATATGTGAAATTTACGGCAGCTTTAATGAAATCACGAAATAAAGGATGGGCGCGATTTACACGACTTTTTAACTCAGGATGGAATTGTGTTGCAATAAACCATGGATGATTCTTCAATTCAATTATCTCTATTAAATTTAAATCATTATTTACACCAGATATAATCATACCATTTTTTTCTAAACGCTGTCTATAGCGATTATTTACTTCCCAGCGGTGACGGTGACGTTCTAACGTATTGGCCTGTTTATATGACGAAAATGTCTTTGTTCCTCGTTTGATTTCGCAATCATATGCTCCTAAACGCATTGTGCCACCCTTCACCTTCACCGCTCTCTGTGATTCCATTAAATCAATAACAGGATATTTTGTATTTTTTTCAAATTCAGTGCTATTGGCACCTTTCAATCCACAGACATTTCGGGCAAAATCAATTACGGCACACTGCAATCCAAGGCATATACCTAAAAACGGGACTTCATTTACTCGAGCACACTCACAAACTTTTATTTTACCTTCCGCTCCTCTTGGCCCAAAACCCGGTAAAAGCAGTACACCGTCAACGTCTGAAAGTGCTCTTTTTATTTTTTCGTCATTAATTAACTTATCACTTTGAATCCATTTTAAGTTAACTCGAGCATCATTTTCAACTCCGGCATGTATAAACGCCTCGATTACACTTTTATAAGCATCAGGAAGCTTAATATACTTACCACACATGGCAATGGTCACTTCTTGCTTAGGATTATTGTACCGTGTCATAAATTTCTTCAATTTTTCCACGTTCGGTAACCGTTTTAGCTGTAATCGCTTTGCGATAATTTTACCGACCTTTTGGTTATATAATGATAATGGTACTTCATAAATACTTTCAACTTCATAACCTTCAATTACATTAGAGGGAGCAACGTTGCAGAATAAAGCAATTTTATCGATGACTTCTTGAGTTATTGACCGTTCTGTACGGCACAGAATTATATCAGGTGATAACCCGATTTCACGCAACTTCATGACAGAATGCTGAGTGGGCTTGGTTTTTAATTCTTCACTTGCTTTAATGTATGGTACAAGAGTTAAATGCACAATTAAGTGGTTATGATAACCAAATTCAACAGTTAGTTGACGTATTGCCTCTAAAAATGGCAAACTTTCAATATCACCTACGGTACCGCCAACCTCACAGATTACCACATCATAGTTATTATCAATATTAACTGCCTTGATCCTTCGTTTTAGTTCATTGGTAATATGTGGAATGACTTGTACTGTTGCACCGAGATAGTCACCGGCTCGTTCCCTATCTAATACTGAACTATAAACTTGCCCTGCTGTAGCATTATTTTGCGCACCCATATTTTCATCGATAAATCGCTCATAATGCCCTAGATCCAAATCTGTTTCGGAGCCGTCATCAAGTACAAAAACTTCTCCATGTTGATATGGATTCATTGTGCCGGGATCAACATTTAGATACGGATCGAGCTTTAAAATCGTAACCCGTAAACCGGAACTCTTTAATAAATATCCGATTGATGCCGCAGCAATCCCCTTACCCAAACCGGAGATTACGCCACCTAACACAAAAATGTATTTCGTCTGTTTTTTCATATTATAAATTTAATTGTTCTAAGTCTTCCTGAATATCTATTCCTCGGTAAGGGAAATTACACATAGCAACTCTAATGGGAATTTTATTATCCAAAGCTCGCAATTGCTCCAAATGAAATAATTGTTCATTTTTAGATTGCCCTAATTCCGTAAAAACCTCTAAAGTCTTTTTTCGATACCCATAAATTCCTATATGACGAAAATATTGTATTGTTCTATCGGAGATTTCACGGTAAAAACCGATAGCGTTGTTATTTTTATCAATTTTAACTTTTACGGAATTCGGATTAATAAAATCATCTTCGGTAATTATCGTACTAGCTAAAGTCGCAATTTTAACAGTTTTGTCGTCAAATTGCGAGATTAAATCATCAATCATTTTTGGGTCAAGCATCGGTTCATCACCTTGTATATTAATGATAAGTTCAGCATCAATATTTTCTACTGCTTCCGCAATGCGATCAGTTCCCGATTGATGTTTTAACGATGTCATTATTACTTCAACATCGTAATCCTTTAATGCATCTACCGTTTCTTGTGAGTCAACTGCAATTATCACTCTGTTCAATATTTGTGATGTTATAGCACGCTCATAAACGTGCATAATCATCGGCTTGTTACGGATGGGAAAAAGTATCTTGCGAGGGAAACGGGTCGATTCCAAACGAGCAGGAATGACTCCGATAACCACTATCGTATTTCTCCGAAATAACAAATTGATAAATATGGAATCATAATTTGATTAAAAAGTCGAGCGAATTTATTGTTTCGTGCAAGCTAAATACAAGTAAAAGGGTTATCAATTATGTACTATTCCTCATTACAATTCTCAATTTTTATAGATACTGAAGAGATTGTAACTTTCGAGTTAAAATAATTACATAAAATGGAAAAAATTGAATATTTTACAGAAACAACAATTGATGAAAATGCTAAATCAATGTATCGAAAACTTGATAGACAATTTGATTTACATAAAAATAGGTTAGAAATTCAAAAATCTGCATTACTTATTCTTGATATGCAGGATTTTTTTCATAACGAGAGTTCACATGCATTTGTTCCAAGTGCAAAAGCTATCATTAAGCCAATTAAATCTTTAGCTAATTTATTTATAAGCAATAAACTTCCAGTAATTATAACCAAACACATTAATACTAAGGCAAATGCCAAACAAATGGACGCTTGGTGGCGGGATATTCTAAAGGAAGAAAGTGAATTCAGCCAATTAATTGCGGACTTTGATATTCCACAAGCTGAATTAACTATTAAATCTCAATACGATGCTTTCTATAACACAAATCTTAACGATATATTACAAAAGAACAATATAATACAAGTAATTGTTACCGGAGTTATGACCCATTTATGTTGTGAGACAACCGCACGCTCTGCGTTTGCAAGAGGATATGATGTATTTTTTCCAATTGATGGCACGGCTACATACAATGAAGATTTTCATAATGCTACACTTACGAATTTGGCACATGGATTTGCCAATATCACTTTAATTGAAAATTTAATTCAAGTATTCAATGATAAATAGAAGTATTAACGTTATTATTATTGGCGCCGGACCAGCCGGGATTGCTTGCGCATTTCAATTAAAACGGTACAATATTGATTCTATAATATTTGAAAAAGATGATATTGGTGGTCTAGTTAAAAATGCTAATCTTGTTGAGAACTATCTTGGCTTTCCCAATGGAATATATGGCAAAAGACTTGTGCAACTACTAAATAAACAATCTCAATCCAATAAATTAGATATTAAATATGAAATTGTGGAGTCAGTTGAGTTCTTAGAAGATACTTATAAAATAAAAACTAATAGAAAAATATATCATTCAAAGTATTTGGTGATTGCAAGTGGCACAAAACCAATTATTCCAGATACTCCTGTCATTCAAAATAACATTAAAAGTAAAGTATTCTTTGAGATTTACAAACTCGGTCATGTTAAAAATAAGAATATTGCTATCATAGGTGCCGGCGATTGTGCTTTTGATTATGCATTAAACCTAAGTGATAATAATAAAGTAATAATTCTAAATAGAAGTAACCTGATTAAAGCTCTACCGATTTTACAAGACAAGGTTTCAAAAGTTGAGAACATAAAATATTTTGATAATACAGAGGTTCAGGAAGTAGGTACAATCGATAAACAATTAAATCTTATTTTGAAAAATAATAATAAATCAATTTTAGTTGACTATTTACTCATCGCCATTGGGCGTGAACCAAATCTTGATTTTATTGGCAAAGATTTATTGCTAAATCCTAATGTATTTCAAATCGGCGACGTAAAAAATGAACAATTTCGACAAATATCAATCGCTATTGGCGATGGAACTTTTACTGCTATGAATATTAATAAGATATTGAACCAAGGGGATTGATGAAAGTAGTTGCAACAACCGGAAATGATAAATTAGCAACCGTACATGTTGCCCAATCAGACAAAGGTAAATTGCTTGAATTTGTGGAGTCAATTCCACCACCCTTTACTATAGAAGAAAAATGGGTGTTAATCATATCTACATTATATGGTTGTCCAATCAATTGCTGTTTTTGCGATGCCGGTAGTTATTATACCGGTAAGCCGACTAAAGATGAGCTGTTATTTCAAATCGATTTTTTAATTAAAAATCGATTTGGTGATAAAAGTGTACCGTCTAACAAATTTAAAATTCAATTTTCACGAATGGGCGAACCATCATTTAATCCCGCCATTTTGGAAGCATTAAAAGATATCCCAACACGCTATGATGCTCCGGGATTTTATCCTTCACTTTCAACTATCGCTCCAAATGGAACTGATAAATTTTTTGAAGAACTCCTATTGATTAAGAATAAATATTATAAAAACAAATTTCAGTTCCAGTTTTCAATCCACAGTACCGATTTGAATCAAAGAGATTGGATAATACCGGTAAAAAAGTGGAGTTTTGAAAAAATGGCGGAATATGGTGAAAAATTCCATATAGGGAATGAACAAAAAGTAACTCTCAATTTTGCTTTATCAGATAGTTCAATAGTAGAATCGGAAGCTTTATTAAGGTATTTCAATCCGGAGCACTTTTTGATCAAAATAACCCCGATAAATCCAACCTTTAAGGCGAAAAAAAATAATTTGGATTCATCTTTCGCCAAATCATCTAAGCAAAATGTAATAATCGATAACTTAAGAAATGCCGGATACGAAGTAATTATTAGTATTGGTGATCTAACTGAAAATGAAATTGGTAGTAATTGCGGACAGCATGTTATGAACTTTTTAGAGAATAAAGTAAAACTTAAGAATAGCTATACATTTCCAATACAAAAGTATTTGATTTAATTCACTTATTCGTACCGCAGCGCGTCGATTGGATCAAGCTTAGCAGCTTTATAGGCAGGATAAATGCCAAATCCGATACCAATTGCCGAACATACCACCAATCCAATTATAGCCCAATCAACAGGAATTTGGGCAGGGACATGTAAAAGCATAGCTACTAGATTACCTCCTGCAAGTCCTAATAATACTCCTGCAATTCCTCCAAATTCGCTTAAAAATACTGCTTCAGATAAAAATTGAATAAGAATATCACGTCGTGTAGCACCAATCGCTTTGCGGATACCAATTTCTTTTATTCTTTCAGTAACAGAAACCAACATAATATTCATAATACCAATACCAGCCACCACTAATGCAATAACACTAACAGCAAAGGCAAATAACTTTACACCTGCAGTAAAACTACTGAACGTATCAATTAACTCAGCATTTGATGATACTTCAAAATCATTATCTACACCAGGCTGCACTTTTCGAATAGCCCGCATAATGCCAATGGTCTCATCCATAGTTTTGTCATATAATTCTGCCGAGGGTGCTTCAATTGTAATCGATAAAGAGGACCTTTGATCGGCAAATCTCTGCAAATAATTTGTAATTGGAATCAGTACATAATTATCTTGGCTTTGACCAAATAATTTACCTACTCTTTCCAAAACACCTACTACATTAAAATCAATACCGTTAATTGAAATGGTTTTCCCTAATGGATCATCAAACGGGAATAATTGGTCAACGGCATCCATAGCTATAACTGCTACCCTGCGATTATTGTCAATATCCTGCTGAGTAATATCACGCCCATCCCCAATAAATGCATTTAATGTTCTTAAACTGCCAACACCTCCCCCATTTAGGTAAATTCCTTTTGTTTTTTTATCTTCATATTTAATGTTAAATCCACCTTTTCCATCAATTACTGTAACAACCTTTGGTAGTGTAGCCCTCTCTTTTAATTCGAGATATTGATTATAGGTAATATTAGCTCTATTTCTGAGTTTAGCATCCCTATGACCTACTTGGATTACAGGATATTTTTGTATTAAAAAAGTATTAGTACCAAATACGTTTAATCCTTCTGTTATCGAAGATTCCATTGTACGAATGGCTGTCATAACACCGATAACGGAAAATACTCCGATAGCAATTCCCAATAGCGTTAAAATTGAACGGAGCTTATTAGCTTTTAATGCGTCTACTGCCATACGGAAGCTTTCTTTAAGAGTATTTTTTAAGTGGCTGCGTTTTGTCTTAGTCATAACTTAACGCTTCAATTGGATCTAGCTTAGCTGCACGATAAGATGGCACTAATCCGGAAATAATTCCTACTATTAGGCTGAGTATAACTGCCAAAATGGCTAGCGAAACAGGCATTTGAGATGGTAAAAATTTATCTACTGCAAAACTTAAACCAAAAGCAAGACCAAGCCCAGTAAGTCCACCCATTAAACAAATCAAAACAGCTTCAATCAAAAACTGACTAAGTATAACATTACGAGTTGCACCAATAGCCTTGCGAATACCAATTTCCCTCGTCCTTTCTTTAACCGACACAAACATAATATTCATTATGCCAATCCCACCAACAATTAAAGATAAAACTGTAATAAAAATCCCTGTTCCGCCGATGGCAAGTTTGATGCTATTGTAAGTTGTTTCGAAGGCCTCTTGCTTATTGATGGCAAAATCATCCGGTTCCTCTGGTCTAATTCCCCTTAATCTTCTCATTATGGATCGAACTTCATACTCAGCATCTTCCATATAATCCTTATCGACTTTCACAGAAAGTCGGAAAAATCCTCTACGAGAGAATAATCGTTGGAAAGTGCCAAGGGGAATTATGGCTTGATTATCCATACTTTGCAGACCTAAGAATTTCCCTTGTTTCTCGATAATACCTACTACGCGAAATTTATAGGGTCCGATTTTAACGTTCTCGCCAATAGGATCAGAATTATCAAACAGCTCCTTAGCTACATCGTACCCAATAACAGCAACCCTTGATCCTGAATCATTTTCTCCATTTGTAATAAATCGCCCATCCTCAATTGTTGTATTCGATGTTTGCATATAATCAGTTGTAGTACCAACAATTGAAACGCCTGTAATGCTCTTTTCATTTCTTGATATATCAGACATTCTAAAACTTTGTGGCGAAGCGGCTAAAACATATTTCCCCTGCTCTACTAATTTTTCAGCATACTCTGGCTTTATATCGGGACGATTTCTTAATTCCCAATAGTCTTGATTACCAAACCATTCAAATTTGGATATAAAAAAAACATCTTTTCCAAGCATCGACATGCTATTCTCAAAAGATTTGTCTAATCCAGAAATTAATGTACCCATCAAGGTCACAGCTAATACACCAATTATAATTCCTAAAGCAGTTAGGAAAGAACGCATTTTGCTTGAAAAAATTGCACTGACTGCAATTCGAATATTTTCAAAAAATAATTGAAACATCAGCAATGTAACTAATTCTTTGTTTTATAGTTTTCTTCATCTGTATTAATCTTTCCGTCCAATAAATGAATTGTCCGGCTAGCATGTTCCGCAATATATCGTTCATGAGTTACCAATATTATTGTATTGCCCGAATCATGAAGACCATCAAATATTTTCATGATCTCTTCGCCGCTTTTGCTATCTAAATTTCCTGTAGGTTCGTCGGCAAGAATAATAGATGGATTGGTAACTAATGCCCGAGCAATTGCTACTCTTTGGCGTTGCCCACCAGACATTTCGTTTGGTTTATGCCTCATTCTATCTGCTAATCCAACTTTTTTCAGAGCAGCTTCTGCATAATCAATACGTTCTTCTCTAGGCACATTAGCATATATAAGTGGAAGTTCAACGTTTCTTAAGGCAGTCAATTTGGATAATAAATTAAATGTCTGAAATACAAAACCAATTTTTCGATTTCGAATGGAAGCTAATTGATTGTCATCCATTTCATGAACAGGTTCATTTTCAAAAACATAAGTACCTTCAGATGGAGTGTCTAAACAACCGATAACATTCATTAAAGTTGATTTTCCTGAACCGGATGGTCCCATTATTGAAATATATTCATTCCTTTGAATATCAAGATCAACTCCATCTAGCGCATGTACATCCTCAGCGCCTAAATTATAGATTTTCTTAACTGCTTTAAGAACGATCATTTCTCCATTTTTTACTTCTGTGGACATTTGTCTAATAATCCTATTTTTTATCGTTCTTTTTTTTCGAAGTGCTTTCAATCTCTATTACGGATAAATGTTTCAGGTCACGACTTATTGCTTTATAACTGCCGACTACAATAATATCTCCTTCTTCCAAACCTTCTAATACCTCATATTGATTTTCCGAAGAAATTCCTACTTTAATAGGTCTAACAAATGAGTATTTTTGATCTTTTTTATGAGGGGGACCCTTGCGTTCTTTTTTATCCTCTGTTTTTTCCTCAATATCTTCTGCATCGCCGACAACAAATACTACTTCTATCATTTCCTTCTTTTTCTTCTCTCCATTTTCTTTTTCCATAGTTTCATCATCATCAGTTTTTTTTGATTTTTTCGAACGACTACTTTTTCTATTAGCAATTTCTTCTTCCCAACCTTCCTGACGAACTGTAAGACATTGAATTGGAATAGCTATAACATCATCCTTAATATCAGTAATAATATCTGCAGTTGCGCTCATACCTGGTCGAATACTTTCAGGGACATCAACCATACGCACTTTTACCTCAAAATTAGTTACTTGCTCTTGCGTACCGAGTGCTTGAGATTCTGCAATATGAGCAATTTCGCTCACAATACCAATAAATGAAGTATCTTGAAATGCATCAATTTCGATTTCGGCTGTATCGCCAACGGCGACTGAGACAACATCGTTTTCGTTAACATCCACAACTACTTCCATCTTGGAAAGGTCGGCAACTATCATTAATACATCAGCTTGGAACATTGAGCCCAAAGCCATTTCACCAACTTCTTTAGTAATTTTAGCAACTGTACCGGATTGTGGTGCAACAATACGAGTCTTGGAAAGCTGATCTTCTTGTGAGGATAAACCTGCAAGTGCTTGCTCCAAATGACTTTCAGCAAGTTGGTGTTGAGCCGTGATAGATTCCAGTTCTTGTTGAGAGATAAGATCATTTGCATAAAGTGATTCCGTACGATCTTTTTGTGCCTTTATTTGCAATAAGCTTGCGCGGGCGGATTTTACCAATGAACGAGCTTGATTATATGTCGCTCTTACCTGTTTTTCATCCAATGAAATTAGATGTTGACCTTTTGTGACATAATCGCCTTCATCTACAGTGATATCAGTAATCCAGGCTGAAATTGTTGCACTAATTTTTACTTCAACTTCCGGCTGAATTACGCCACTACCGTTCACTTTGTGAATCACAGTTTGCCGCTTCACTTTTTCAGTTTCAACTGTTATCGTTTCGGTATCTGATTTTAGTAGATTTCCTGCAACAAGGATTATTAGGACTAATACAACTCCGATGATGATCCATAATTTCTTTTTATTTTTTTTCTTTTTAGCCAAAACTAACTCCTGTTTTTTTTCGAAACGAATAAATCTTATTGAACAAAATATTCAATAAATACAATTACTATTTCAGGTTTTAAATTATTTCGTACTATTCGTATAATTCGTTGTTAATTCTAATTTTTATCAAAATCTTTATCCAAAATTCCCAACTGTGCTTTTAAGTAGGCTTGTTGAATCCTAGCATCATATTTTGATGAAACCAAATCAACACGCGCCCGCGTAACAGACACCTGAGCATCTAATAATTCTAATATTGAGGCCGAACCTAATCTATAACGTTCACTAACTAATTTAAAATCTTCTTCAGCAGAAGCCAATACTTCTTCATTAATCGGTATTATTTTAAAATAATCACTCACAATTCCTAGTAAACTTTCTGAGCGTACAATTGCGTCATTTATAACTGTGGTCACATCATTTTCTTGTTTTTGTACCGCAAGTTTAGCTTGTTGTGATTGCGTTGAAAGTGCCATTCCATTAAATATAGGAAATGATAGATTCAAACCCGTCGTCATCATCCAGTCATCCCTTAAAGCATTGGTGAGTCCACTTAATTCATTATCATCTGCTTGATATGACAAGGAAGCACTCAATGATGGAAGGCGGGACGCAATAGTAAGTTTCTTTCTAAGCTTAGCATCGTTAAGTTGTGCTTCAGCAGCCAATATTCCTGGATTATTTTCTTCCAAAATATAAATTGCATCTGCAAAATCTGGCACAGATTGTAGTGGTAAAATTTCTTCACTAATTAATATTTTGCTGCTGTCGCCAATTATTCCCATTGCGTTGCGAAGTTCTGATATTGCCACATATAGCAATGCTCGTTGAGTTATCAGGGTCGATTTTGCTGTACCACGTGCCACTTCTGATTTAAGCAAATCGGTTTTATTAGCAGCGCCTAGGTCATATTTCTTCTGGGCCAATTCAACTTGTTGTTCCGCAAGTTCCAAACTTTGTTTAGAGACTTCCAATAACTGTTGTTTTTTTAACAATTGAAAATATGTTCGATGAACTTCAGCAATGACATTGATGCGCATCTGCCTTTCTAATTGCTGTGCAATTTTATAATTATTGTTCGCTTGTGCGATGCGATTCCACCAGCCACCGCCATCAAAAATATTTTGTACACCGGTTATCCTTGCTGACCAGGAAGTTGACTTCGGAAACAAATCATTTTTAGCATAGCTTATCTCATTGCGTCCACTAGAGAAACTTACCGAAGGCAAAATATTGCTTAAGGCGCCTACTTTTCCTACTTTCGCTGATTTTAAATCAAGCTGTGCTGATTGTAATGTTTCTTTGTTATCTAATGCAATATTGACGCAATCGCTTAGCGATAATTCCTGTGCGTAAATCAAACTTGATAATATTAATATTATCGATAAAATCGATATTTTAGTTCTCTTCATATGTCTACCCTGTTAATCCCACGAAAAAGCTGGAAAATCCAGCCCCAATTAGTCGCAATACAAACCATGTAACAAGCATTGCTATTAAATAAGGTTTCGTTTTTTTATTGTAAATAATTCCCATTCCGATTGCGATTAATACGATACGCCAAATTGCAAATATATCAATACTAGCTAAAAGGGAATTAATAAATGATCCCTTTTCTCCAATCCCCAAAACACCTAATCCTGTATATACTTCCAAAGACCATTTACTTAGCATCAATGGAATTTTTACAATGGATTCAAGAATAACGATCATATAAGACCAAGCAGTGATATTTAGTATTTGAACATATTTAGCACTTCCTCCCATAAAAGTATTTCCAACCAGTAAAACAATTAACGCCATAAAAAATACTGTAATAGGGTTACCTAAAAAACTAAACATCCATCCGGTAATTTGAGGTCCAGACATTTGATCGTCAATTCTCTCATAGAATTCAGTTTTTTGCTCTTCTGATAATCGTGAATTATTTTGTATGCGTTCGACTGCAGCATCGTATCCAGCTTCTGTAGCTAAATCTTGAATTGCCCAAAAAGATAATACGCCGATTACTGCGAGTATTAATAATGGAATTAAAGCCTTTTTCCAGTCATAATCTTTTACTGCTTCAAAAACTTTGCTCGGAGCAGTGTATGAGTTAATTACTTTTGATAGTATTGACATGATATGATCTTCCTGTTTATAAATTAGTTTGACACAATGACAACCTAAAGGTTGTCATATTTATCTTAAAAATCATCCTTAATTTTCATTAAATATTTAAATGCTGCTTCGTAAGTGTTTTCAATCTGCCCGTCAAGGATAGCCTCTTCTATTGCAGATTTTATCTGACCCACTTGTTTACCTTCTTTTAAACCGCAAACTTTCATTATTTCATCGCCTCTCACGGGCGATTGGAACGCTCTGAATTTATCGCGTTTGACCACATCCTGCATTAATTTCTCTACACGTTCAAAATTCCCCATATATCGTTTCACACGTTCAGAATTCTTGCTTGTGATGTCGGCGCGGCAAAGCATTAGCAGATCATCTGTTTCGTCACCTGAAGCAATCATTAACCGTCTGACTGCAGAATCTGAAACTCCTTCCTTAGCAAGCGCTATAGGACGTAAGTGTAAAATCGTCATCTTGATCAAATAATCTCTCAATTCATTAGACAGTTTCATACGTCTACTAATCTTATGCAACATCCGCGATCCAAAGTCATCGTGCCCGTGAAAAGTAAAACCCTTTGATTTATGAATACGCCTTGTTTTCGGTTTTCCGATATCATGCACAAGGGCAGCAAACCGTAATTCCATTTTATCAGATAAAGCTGCGGTATTGTCCACAACCTGCATAGTATGATAAAATATATCTTTATGATGCCACTCCTTTGGTTGTTCCATTCCAACCATAATGTCAATTTCAGGAAAAACAAATTTCAACAAACCGATCTGCTGTAAAATGATTAATCCTATTGATGGCTTATCAGTTTCCAAAAGTTTTATTAATTCTGCGGTAATCCTTTCCTGAGAAACTATTTCAATTCGGCTTGTCTGATTCCGCATCGAAGTCAGACATTTTTCTTCAATCTCGAAATTAAATCGGCTTGCAAAAACTGCCGCCCGCATCATGCGTAGAGGATCTTCTGAAAATGTTTCATCAGGATCAAGTGGCGTAATTATTTGCTTTGCCCGTAAATCGGTTATTCCGTTATAGGGGTCATATAAATCACCAAATGTCTTTGGTAGTAAATCAACCGCCATTGCGTTAATTGTAAAATCACGACGTTTGAGATCACCAAAGATATCAGTATATTTTACTTCTTTTGGTTTACGGGATGATTCATCATAATTCTCTAATCGAGCAGAAGCAACCTCAATTTCCATTATTGGATATGGAATTTTAGCGGTACCATATTCCTTAAAAGGAACTATTTTTTTTACGCCTAATTCATTTGCAAATAATTCGGAGAATTTTATCCCATCTCCTTCGACCATTAAATCAACTTCTATTGACTTCGTATTCAAAAATAGATCGCGTATAAATCCGCCGACAACAAACACTTTTAAATCGTGTTTCTCACCCAACTCTCCTGCTAATTTTAAAATTGGATAGGCAGTTTTATTAGTACTTATTAAATCTTTAATATTGGACATAAAGGAAATTACGAAGTATAAAGTATTCTTGTAATTTGTTTTAAATATACAATATCTAAAAAATGATTCTAAATTTGAACATAGTACTCGCAACAAACGCAATTTGCATATTGGGATGTTGTGCTTAATTTTATTGAAAACTATTAAGAATGTTAATTCACATTAAAGACACTAATTAAGGCAATATATTAGCGTAAACAAAATAACTATTTAAGAGGGAAAAATTATGGCAAAAGGTAAAGACGCAAAGAAAAAAGAAAAAAAAGAAGCAGCAAAAACTCAAAAACAAAAAAAAGAAGAGAAGAGATTAAAAAAATCTAAATAGAATTAGTTATTTGTTGGCAAACAAAATACAGAGTGCCATCCATGGAGCGTTGTATTTAATTTGAATATATGAAAAGAACTAACCATAGACAAAAGTAAACTAAGCACAGCACGTGGTATAAAAAAAACGTCGGAGGAGTAGATTGTTCAAAGGTTGTATACATCTTCAAACTTTTAGTAGCTTGATAATAAATTAGTAGCAACCGGCAACTTTTCATACCCCCAACATTAAGTACTACTTAAAAAAGGGAACGATATATTTCGTTCCCTTTTTTTTTGTCATTCCGGGATCTATATTAAATGGATCCCGCATTAAATGCGGAATGACGTATTATTCTAACACAAAGATATTCTTTTTTGCGCAAATATCTTTTAGTTGTTGTGGCCAAATTGTAACCGTTACTTCTCCTAAATGGGCAGTTCTGAGCAAGTACATATAAGTACGTGCCTGACCAATACCGCCACCAATGCTTAATGGAATTTCATCATTTAAAATTGCTTGATGATATGGAAGTTTAAGATTTTCTTGCAATCCTGCTATTTCCATTTGTTTAACTAAAGTTTCTTTAGTTACTCTAATTCCCATAGAGCTCAATTCATGACGACGTTTAGTAACGGGATTCCAAACTAAAATATCGCCATTCAGTCCATGCATCGGTTCACCTTTTGCCGAAACCGTTTCGGTAATCCAATCATCATAGTCAGCAGCGCGCATTTCATGTGGATAACCATCTTTTAGCACCCAACCGATGCCGTAAATAAATACTGCGGGATATTCCTTAATGATCCTTGTCTCACGCTGTTTACGTGGTAAGTTTGGATACATTTCTAGTATTTCTTCAGCATGAATGAATGTCAATTCTTCCGGAATATCCGGATATTTTGGATTGTTTAATTCAGGGAATTCCTGTTTAACATATTGGCCTGCTCCATAAATCACTTTCCATATCTTTTTAACTACACCCGTTAAATAATCTAAATTCCTCTGTTCGGTGGTAATGACTTGTTCCCAATCCCATTGATCAACATAGCAACTATGGTCATGGTCTAAAAAATAATCTTTTCTAACAGCGCGCATATCAGTATTGATACCTTCGCCAGGATTACAGCCAAATTGTTTTAGGGCGGGACGTTTCCATTTAGTTGCCGCTTGTACTATTTGCGCTTCAATACGTTTATCCAAACCAAGGCCGGCAGGGAAATCAATTGGAGTACGGGAACCATCACGGTCAAGCGTATCATTCACACCACTATCCTTACTAACAATCAGAGGTACTTGGACTAATTGCAAATTCAGCGCTTCGGCTAAGCCTTTCTCAATATAATCTTTAATCATATAGAGCGCTTTCATTCGTTTCATAGGAGTTTGCAATGGCAAATAATCGTTGGGTAATATTTTTTCGACTTCTGGGTAAGTACTAATACCGGGACCAGCTAAATCAGCAACTTTGGAATTGGATTTCATTTTATTTCCTTAATTAATTAATTAGCGATTGAAAAATGTCCTAAAAAATACAAAGTAGTCTTATATTGTAGAAACAATAAGATACGGATTTAGAAAAAATATATGATTTAAATAATTATCTTTCACTTGCTAAACGATTACTTAACACTCTACATTTCGCCGTTATGAAAACAACTTACATAACACATATCTTGATGGTTTTTATTCTATTCTCAGGATTATCCTACGCACAATTCATCGATGTTAACGTTACATTTGATGATAGACTCCTTCGGGATGGAGACCGTCAGGAACTTTTATCATTAAAGGATGAAATTAAGCGATTTTTCCAAAATACTGAGTGGGATGAAGAGTATAATGATTTAGAAATACAACTTCGTATTCAAATTATTTTTGAGGGTATATCATCGAAAGGATCAGAGCAAATTTATCTCTCTCAAGCTCTTTTCTCAAACGGTATAGATCAACGCTACTTTGATAAATCGTTTCAGTTTACTTATAACGAAAGCGGTTCACTGTATTATGATGCTGTTCTATTTAATCCTTTGTCTAGTTTTTTAGCATTTTACGCAAATATCATTCTTGCAGGTGAAGCAGATACTTATGAGCAAAAAGGTGGTAATAAGTTTTATGAAATCGCCCGGGCGATTGCGTTACGTGGCGCAGCATCGGATTATTCAAGTGGATGGTCTGAAAGAATACGAATTGAAAACCTATTGAGTAGCAATCATGGATTACGTAAAGTTCGTTTGGCAACTTACTATGGCATAGAATTGTTCGAATATGGAAATTTGGAGTCCGCTACCAATCAATTTATTAAAATGATTGCCGGGCTCGATGAAGTTTACAATCAAAATTCACGCGATCATTACACAATGCTATTTATGGACGGACACGCTGAGAGATTGACTGAAATTCTTTCTATATTAAGGCAAGATTCAATCCTTAACGATTTGGTTGAACTTGACCCTGATAATAGAGAAATTTACGAGCGTGGGTTGTCAGTAAGCTCTGAATAAGTATTTTTCCTTAAAATATAGTGTGCAAACACTATGCTTCCATTATACATTTTTCGCATGATTGTTTTATCTTTTACCTTTCGCAATGTTCTGACTTCACGTCGCTTTCTAAACAGTTTTCTTGGATGAAAAACTATCCAAGCATGAGCTTTTGCTATTCCTTTTACATGTTTCCAATCTCCATTTAATGTAGCATATATTATTGCAACTATATCTAGCGCCCATCTAATTGGTAATACATAAAGGGATAGCAGTAAGGAATAATTTGTCAATAGCATTATTAGAGAATTCCGATGATTTAAGTAATACTTCTTTTCAGTGTACATCGGTAAAGACATTGCATTTTTATGATAAACTACACTGCTTGGTTCACAATATACATCAAAGCCTAATAAATGAAATCTCCAACACAGATCGATTTCTTCCATGTGCGCAAAAAATAATTCATCAAACCGACCGGCTTTTTCAAATGGTATTTTGCGAACTAAAAAAGCTGTGCCAGACGACCAAAATATCTCGCTTTTTGAATTATATTGATTTGTATCAACTTCCTTTTTATTAAATATCCGCCCTCGTGCAAACGGGAAAACAAGAATATCTACCATACCACCGGCAGCACCAGCATAATCAAACAAATCTTTCTGATAGTAGTTTAGTATTTTCGGTTGTGCAGCCGCAATTTGTGTGTCCTTTTCTAATAAATGAACGAGCGGTTCAATCCAATTTGGTTTGTGGATTGTATCATTATTTAGGAATAATAAATACTCCCCTTTAGCAATTTCTGAACCTCGATTACAACCTCCGGCATAACCTTCATTCAGCCCATTTTCGAAAAGAATAACTTTTGGGAAATTGCTCCTGATATGATTAACGGAATCATCAGTAGAGTTATTATCAACTACAATAATTTCAAGGTTTGGATAAGTTGTCTTTAGAAGTGATTCAAGACATTCTGTAATTGCATCAATGCCGTTCCAATGCGGGATTATTATTGAGACCAAAGGTCGCATATTTTACATATCAATTAATTAAAGATTGATGCAGCTCCAATACTATCTACATTTCCAATATTTTTGCGAACCTCATCTAACATTTCCTTTGCATTAAAATCATTCGGATTCCGAACGAGCCAATCATTTAATACTGATTCCATTGGTTCCCACGATTCCGAAGAACGATATGTAAGCACTAAAGATGAGACAATCTCAGCATATAGTCTTTGCCATCTATCCCAAGATGCTTGCGTTAATCCGGCTTTTTTTATTCCTTTTGCCCTAACAAGAGTCTCTATGTCTAAATAACTGTCATACAATCCCTTAAAAATAGTAAGAGCATTCTCAAAATCGTTTAATTCCTGTATGTAAGCTTGTCCGAATTTTATTTTTTCTTCAACTGATACATTTTTACGACTATTTAAATCTTCTAAAATCGATTTATAAATGTCTTTCTCTCCAATTCTGCTGTAAAGATGTCCAATTTGTAAGGCATGGTCGTTTGTAGTAATCGGAATTGTTTCTTGAGGTAAATTCTGATCCATCTTTTGTAATACTTTCAGAACCTTTTGCCGCGCAGTTTCAATTTTCTCGGGTCTGTTGGAAGAGTCATTCAGCAGGTCTTGATATTCAAAATAGTAAACCACCGCTAGTTGCAAATAACCGCTCCGGTAATTTTGCATCAGACGAATTACTGAATCATTATAATAAACATTTTTATTCCCCAAATTTCTAAACATATAGCCTGTTTGGAAATCTCTTGACCAAGTAGTTTTATTTGAATCTGTGTTGTCTATAACTAATGATGATGGAATGAACTCTTTTGACCAAGTAACATCGCCGATGTCGGTCATTAAATTGGCTTCCATTTTTTCTTTGTCGACTAAAGATATTTTATGACTATTTAATCGGAAAGTTAACCCCTCCATTCCTAAATAATCTTCCAGACCAATTCTATTTTCATTTCCAACGGTAACGGCAAAATAAATTGGATATCTCCATTTAGTATCATTAATAATTCTCAGTACCATCAAATCTTGCGTTTTCAATGCCTGCCCGGCGTATGTTGGCTTTAAATTCCATTCAATATAACCTTCAGGATTTAAAACATCGTTTTCGGCAGGGATTCGTACTTTTTGCTCTTGCCAGGCTTGCAAACCATAGGAAAGTTCATCAATTTGTTCATCAGTTAAATTAATAAAACGCTCCCCGATTGGCCGCGAATCACGTAATTGTTTTATATGCCAGGGGGTATTTAGCAAACTTAAATTTGCTACTGTTACATCTTTACGAACACTTTCTACTTCTTGTAAATACCACAATGGATATGTATCATTATCACCGTTTGTAAATATTACTGCGTTCGGTTCGCATGATTGTAACATATTGTATGCCATATCCCAAGCAACATAGTTTCCACTGCGATTATGTTCATGATAATTAGCAAATAACATTACTGTTGGAATAAGAAGAATCTGTAAAATTATCGCAGTTCCGGCGAGACGTGTAGCCAATTCCTTCTCTTTAATATATTTTAGTATTTTTTCAGCAATTGCAGCAGCTCCGATACCTATCCAAATCGAAAACGCAAAAAAACTTCCAACGTAGGAATAATCCCTTTCACGCGGCTGTGGATTGTCCTGATTAAGATAAATGATAAGTGCTAAACCAGTAATAAAAAATAATGTCAAAATTGTAAAAGCAGCTTTTTTATCGCTTTGGAAATGAAAAAACATGCCGCCTAATCCAAGGAAAAAGGCAAGTGGTAAACCAAATTGCATCCACTTTACACCATCTTGAGCAGTATTTGCACCAAAAGCTGTAACACCTGGTTCAGTCGATGGACCGCGTCCTGCAAATTGCCACAAAAAATACCGCCAATACATCTTTTTTACTTGATAATTGACAAAAAACTGCCATTGTTTTCCCACATTATAGAACCGATACGCTTGATTTTGTCTGGAAGAAAATTCCTGTCCAAATTCAGGCCTACCAACTGCCTCATACTTGGCAGGTAAACCATCATATTTTCGCGGAAGTTGACTAACACTTCCGTATTGTTCACGTTCCATATAAGCTATTGCCGATTGAATTGTATTTGGTTCTCCAACATCAATAGCGGGATTTTGATTAGAACGTATAAAGACCATCGTGTATGTAGAATAACCAATTACAATTAATACAAATGATGCAAAAATGATTGAAAGAATTTGTTTATGACTCACTACTGCCCAAATCATTGCTCCAACAAGTGCAATTATGACGGCTATAACAGCAAATAATCCTGCACTACTTGCTAGGCGCGGCAATCCTTTAATGATACCGTTATGTATTACTAAAAAAGTAATCCCTGTTAACAGCACAGTAATGATGAATGATTTCCATTCGAATTCTTGTTTACGGAAATAAATCACTAACGCAATAAATGGCAATGCTAATAGATTCAGTAAATGAACACCAATTGCAAGACCAACCATATACGCAATAATTAAGATATATCGTTCATTGCCTTTTTCTTCCGCTCGTTCAGACCAATGCAAAATCAGCCATACAACAATTGCCGTAAAAAAGGTACTCATTGCATACACTTCCGCTTCCACAGAGTTAAACCAATGACTATCGGAAAAAGCGAATGCCAAAGCGCCTACAAATGCTCCGCCAAATACAACAATCACGTCATTAATATTGCTAACAGACTTTCTCCAATGAATAACTACTTTTACAATGATCAGATACAATAGCAAATTCGCTGAAGCACTGATTATTGGAGAAATAAGATTAACGCGGAAAGCGATGTCGCTACTAAGCGGTAACATCGAAAACAGTCGACCGATTATTAAAAATAATGGACTACCTGGTGGATGTGGAACGCCAAGTGAATAGGAAGTTGCTATGAATTCACCACAATCCCAAAATGACACGGTTGGTGCCATAGTTGTGAAATATATAATAAATGAAAATAGGAATACAACTCCGGCAAGAATTCTATTCCAACGTAAATATTGTTTTTTGATCACTATTTCTTTTCCTTTGGCTTGGCGATTGCTTTTTTGGCCTTTTTTTGGTTTTTCCCAGAATTTTTTTCTTTGATTTTTTCATCACTTTTCGGTTTCGTTTTGGCAGTATCAGTATTTTCTTCTTTTTTGTCTTCTGGTAAATCATCACCACGTTTTTTCTCTTCGATATAGTTCATTTTTATTTCACTTAAAATATGGCTAAGATATGACTCTTCTTTCTCTGATAAGTTACCATCCATACGTTTGTAAAGCATATCAAGCATATCGATATTCATCGATGCAGCAAATAAATTGCGTTCAATTTTATCTGACATAGGATTTTTTATTTTACCAAGTGATATCCAAACGCTATGGATT
>JBHPEE010000029.1:0-20515 GCA_042577295.1 Fidelibacterota bacterium
TTAATATTCAAATCAATAGATATTAATACTATTACTCAATTTTTACCGGATTGGTTTGAAATGAGTGGTGTGGTAAGTGGTGAATTTAACATCGACGGAACCGGTAGGAATATGATTAGTGATTTTAATGCCACTCTTTATAATTCTACTTTTGATAAAATTTCACTTGGAACAGTACGCGGAAGAGGCGGTTATGATGGAAATAATTTGAATTTTTATTCATATTCGTCTGATTTAAACGATAATCATTTTACCGGTTATGGGTTTTTACCGATTGATTTGAATATTAAATCTAGTATTTTTGGAAAATTTCGTGATGATGATTCATTATATATATTCGTTGAAGGGAAATCGTCTAATTTAGACTTTATTACAAATTATTTTGACGAAACTGATGATGCCCCAGGGGAATATATACTCGCTTTAGAACTAAGTGGTATATGGAAGAAAATAATTCGAAATGGTAGAATAAACGCTAGCAAAGCAACAATATTTACACCCCTGTTAGACGATACTATTGAAGAATTGCATGGTTTTATAACAATTAATAATAATAAATTAATTATCGATAATTTGCAGGGTAAAATGTATCAACCGGGAAAGCGGAGCTCAACAAAAAATGATAATGTTTCAGTTTCTGGTGAAATTGAAATGACAAGTTTTTTCGATCCGTATCTAAATATCAATGCTATTGGCAAAAATGCCTATTTCCGATCATTAATATATGAAATTGAAGGAGTAACCGACTTTAACATCAACATTACTGGTCGGGATACCGTACAATTTTCCGGTGAAGTTGCACCAATCGATGTCGAAATGTTTCAACAATTGACTACAAGTGAGTTAGGTGTATTGCCATCAGAAGTAGGAAGTACGATTATTCATTATAAAATAGATTTCCCTATTAAGGGAAAATTTACTCTATCAAATGATCAATTTGATGCAGTTTTAATTGGCGATGCAAGTATTAACCAATTCGGAGATCGTGAAATGGACTTTTCCGGTGAACTCGTTATTGAAGAGGGAAAATTTTACTACTACGGTGATGTATTCACAATTACTGAAGGATATTTAACATTTGATAATCACGGATTTAATCCCTATTTGGATATAACCGCAAATACGATCATTGATGGTGAACGAATTGAAATCAGCTTTGTTGGACTGATTGATAATTCGATATTAACTTTTACATCTGAAAGTGGATTTTCACAAAGCGATATTTTAGAATTGCTCACATGGCGCAAACGATTTGAGGACCAGGAAATTTCCTCGACAGAAATAGGTTACCAAGCATCAGATATTGTATTTTCTTGGTTTGGCAGTCAATTGGATAAAAACATATTGGAATTATCAGGATTAAATCGTTTAAGTATATTAGAGAATGTTGAAGTGCGTGGAACCACCGGATTGTTAACAGCAGGAAAAGATTTTTCCATCTCTGCGCCCCTTACTGATAATGTTTCTGTAAATTATGCATATAGAAGATCTTTCGGTTTGCTAGATTCTTATCATTCTTTAGGAATTGAACTTCGCCTTAATCGAAATTTATCGTTGGTTGGCAATATTGATAGAAGTGGATATATGCACGTAAAATACCGACTTCGATATGCCTATTGATAGAATATGAATAAACTAATTAAAATATTGACTATCCTTACTTTTGCCAGTGTTGGTTTATGCCAGGAAAACACGCAAAGGAAGATAAATAACGTAAATCTTATTGGTGTTGATAGTTTTGATGAAAATCAAATACGTAACGTGTTACGTATTCACAAAGCAAGTTTCTTTTCAAAAATGGATTTTGACCGTAGATTAATAAAATTAGATGCCATAAATATAAAAACTTTCTACGTCTCTAAAGGATTCTTAGCAGTATTTGTCAAAGATTCTATAGCAATCACAAATAATTTAGTAGATATATATTTTCTTATAAGTGAAGGGGAACGGTATTATATCAGATCATTGGCTATAACAGGGAATGAATCATTAAGTAATAAAACAATTTCTAATATTCTTGGAATAAAACTACATAAAGCATTCAACCCTGTTAGGACTAATACAAATTTTAACATATTAGAAGATCAGTATAGAAAAATTGGCAAGCTTTTTGCTGATATTAATATTTCTGACGCTATTAAGGACTCTGTTGATATTAATATATTGATTGAAGAAGGTCCTGATGTCTATATCAACAATACATTTATTACCGGACTTGGAATCGTCGATTCTGCTATTGTTCAAAGAGAGCTATTGTTTGAAAAGGGCGACAAGTATAACCAGTCGAATATCAGTAATAGCCAAAGACA
The DNA here is from genome assembly GCA_042577295.1 of Fidelibacterota bacterium. Lineage (GTDB taxonomy): Bacteria > Fidelibacterota > Marinisomatia > Marinisomatales > JAHJCW01 > JAHJCW01. The sequence continues at coordinate 2,310 of JBHPEE010000029.1, forward strand.
GTTATTACAAACCGGTATTTTCTCGGTAGCAAATATAACACCTGTTAAGCTTATCCAAAGTGACTCTTTAGTGAATTTATTAATTGAATTACGACAATTTAAACCACATGAATGGTTATCTGAAGGCGGTTATTTTCCGATTGAATATTATGAAGGAACCGAGCCAGTACCCGGAGCTGGTGTACTAGTTGAGTGGCGTAATAGAAGTTTATGGAATTCAGGAACAAGTTTGTCAATGAAATTAAGCGGTCAATCTTTAATTAGTAATAACACTCTTAATCCTAAATTAAGGTTTGACATTAGTCTTGCTAATCCATGGATCTATAAATTTAAAATTCCGACCAGAACCCAAATTTACTTAGAATCGTTTAAGGATTATATTTCATTAGGTACGCCCTATGTTACTAGATACGGGATTGAGTTAATTAATACATATTTTCTTGATAAAATTGAACGTCGATCATATATTGAAACGCGCCTATATTTAGATTGGTTCTCGCGGAAAGACTATATATATCCTGATAATGATCCCTTGCTAAACACGATTGATGATTTTGTAAGTAGTGGAAAAATTAAAATTGAAAAGCATTCGTTTGAGATAAATCTAAGGATTGATAAATCCGACAATGTTTTGTATCCAACGGAAGGATTAGTATACTTAGGTCAATTGAACAGAACTGGTGGAATTTTAGGTGGAAATCGTGATTTTGTCAAATTAGATTTTGGTGTTCGCGCTTACAAACCTATCTATAAGGATATAATATTAGCAAACCGAATTAAATACGGAATGATCGTAGGATGGAATACAGAATATTATGATTATTTATATGATAAATTCTATCTCGGAGGAAGTAATAGTTTAAGAGGTTGGGATATGTTAAAATACCAAACTGATAGTAATAATCTTCCCAAAGGCGATATAATCCGTATTATGAATAATTGGGAAATACGTTTTCCGTTATTTTGGATATTGGGTGGTGAAATATTTATTGATGGAGGACATATTTTTGATAGTTATGAGAATATCTCATTAAAAGATATAAGTTGGAATAGTGGTTTTGGAATAACTTTAGCTACGCCACTTGGTCCAGTGCGGTTAGATGCTGCTCACCCTTTTGAAAAAAATACAGGTTGGCAAATTCAGTTAGGAGTTCAATATATTTTTTAACTGTTTCAATATAATTTATTTTCGAAATATATTGAAAATACGCATTCCGTTCATATAAATTTTTGGCTATTTATATAGGGATAAATCTAAAAATGAAAAAACTAAATTTAATAATTTTAAGTAGTTTAATATTTTTTAACTGTGGTAAATCACCCGAAAAATTATTAGATAAGGGTGACAAATATATTGCCAATTCTGAATTTGAAAAGGCAATAATGTCATATAAAAAAATAATTGAGGAGTATCCTAATGATTCACTAGCTCCAACTGCTCAGTATAATATTGCGTGGATTGTACTAGATGATAAAAATGATTATTCTGAAGGATTTGTATTGCTTAAGGATATCGCGGAAAAGTATCCTGAAACGCTAATAGGAAAATCAGCAAGTGAAGATATTCAAAAATTTCCCAAATGGCTAATGATAAAATCTACAGAGCTTCGTACTGATACTACTTTAATTGAAGCGATTGCCACAATTGATTTTCTGATCAGTGAGTTCAATGATAATCCAATAATTCCCGAAGCACTATATCTAAAAGGTAATATTTATTTGAACAATAAAAAGGATTTTTACCGAGCGCTCAATACTTATCAAGAAATTGTTCATAAATACAAGGGATCAAACTTTGAGCCGATGTCACAATTTATGATTGGTTATATTTATGCCAACGTTCAGACAGATATACCAAAAGCTAAAATTGCATATAAAACTTTTTTACAAAATTATCCGGAACATGAACTAGCTCCATCAGTACAATTTGAATTGGAATATTTAGGAAAACAAATAAATAACATTGATGAGCTTATATCAGGGAATAAATAATATTAAAAAGAAAAAATATGACTAATTTTAATCTTGCAGAAATAAACGACAAAATTTTAAAAGAATCGGCATTTATCGATGATTTACGCAAAGCCTTAACCCAAAAAATTGTAGGTCAGGAAGAAATTGTAAATAAAATATTTATCGGTTTACTAGCAAACGGACATGTTTTGCTAGAAGGTGTCCCGGGTCTTGCTAAAACACTAATGGCTAAAACAATTTCGCAATTAATAAATGTTAATTTTCAACGTTTGCAATTCACACCGGACATGTTGCCGGCTGATTTACTTGGTACCTTAATATATAATCAAAAAAAGAGCGAATTTGAAACGCGGAAAGGACCGATATTTTCTAACTTAATATTGGCAGATGAGATTAATCGTGCTCCGGCTAAGGTTCAAAGCGCTTTGTTAGAAGCGATGCAAGAAAGGCAAGTCACTATCGGGGAGAGCACCTATCCTCTTGAGCCACCTTTTTTAGTTTTGGCAACGCAAAATCCAATTGAGCAAGAAGGTACCTATCCACTACCGGAAGCCCAAGTTGATAGATTCATGTTAAAATTAAAAGTAGATTATCCCAATAAAGATGATGAACGTTCAATTATCAGACAGGAAGCACGAACCGATACGAGCAAAACGCTAAAACCAATAATTACTAAACAGAAAATATTTGATGCACAAAAAACAATAAATGATATTTACGTTGATGAAAAAGTAGAAGAGTATATTTTAAATTTAGTTTTTGCAACAAGGAATCCTGAAAAATATAACTTAAATGATCTTGTCAATTTGATTGAATATGGTGCTTCACCACGTGCCTCAATAAACTTAGTATTAGCTTCAAAAGCACGTGCATTTTTAGAACATCGTGGATACATCACTCCCGAAGATGTTCATTATATTGGAGCCGATATATTGCGTCATCGAATTATTCTTACCTACGAAGCAGAAGCAGAAGAAATTACTTCTGATGATATCGTTCAGAGATTATTCGATACAATAGAAGTACCCTAAAACAATAACATATGATTCCAAAAGAAATCCTGCGTAAAGTACGACACATTGAAATTCGTACGCGTGGATTAGTGAACGATTTATTTGGCGGAGAGTATCATTCTGTATTTAAAGGAAGAGGCATGACATTCTCTGAAGTGCGTGAATACCAGCCTGGAGACGATATTCGATTAATTGACTGGAATGTTACCGCCCGTTCTAATGAACCACATGTTAAAGTTTTTGAAGAAGAACGCGAACTAACTGTTTATTTGGTGGTTGATATCAGTTCATCGGGAATATTTGGATCAACCGATAAATTTAAGAAAGATATTGGCACGGAGATAGCTGCCGTCTTAGGTTTCTCGGCGATTCAAAATAAGGATAGAGTTGGAGTAATTTTATTCTCTAATGAAATTGAAAAATATATCCCACCCAAAAAAGGTCGATCGCATGTATTGCGGGTAATTAGAGAATTACTATATCATAAATCGCAAGAACAGGGCACCAATATGAAATCAGCTTTAGATTTTCTGCTAAAAGTGGCAAAAAGGCGGAGTGTTGTATTTATTATTTCAGACTTTTTAGATGAAGATTATTGGAAACAATTACGGATTGTGAATCAAAAGCATGATGTGATTGGAATTCGAATATATGATCCGGCAGAATTGGATTTTCCGAATATTGGTCATCAAAAAATACATGATCCTGAATCAGGAGAAACATTCTGGATTGATACAAAAAAACCAAAAGAACGAGCCGCATATAAGCAACAGGTGTTACAACAATTTAAAAATATTAAAAAAGAATGCGACCGCATGCAATTTGATTTGATTGACATTGCTACTAATGAAGATTTTGTTGAACCCTTAATGAAGTATTTTAAAATGCGTGAATACCGCTACTAACTAATGCTAAGGATATTTTTTATATTTATAGTTTTATTTATTGGATGTGAACCCGATAATAATTCTGCGTCGTTGCAAATACAATCTGATATTGATACAACGGTTGCCCGAATTGGTGATGTACTTAATTTGAATATTATTTCACAAAATGTTGGTGAAAGGATTCTTGTTTTTCCGGATATTCAGGAAACTGAATCAATGGAAATTAGGAATAAATCAATTCTCACAAAACGAAACAAACCGTATCAAGTTAGTTTTCAAATTGTATTTTGGGATACTGGTAGTTTTAGTATTCCTGAGTATACGGTTGAAATCTTGAAAGCTGATTCAACAAACGATATATTTTTTAGCATTGACTCAATCGATATAAAAATTATATCGATGTTAGCCGAAGCTAAAGATACAAATTTACGTCCAATCAAAGATCCTGTCGCATTGAAAAAACTAATCAATTGGTATAAATGGACTTTAGTTACGATCTTATTTTTACTTTTGCTGACATTATTTGCTCTCTGGCACAAACGGATTGAGAAAGAACCGTTGAAAAAAATCGAGGTTTCAGAATACCACTCAGCAAAAGACATCGCCATTGCGAAGTTGAAGGAATTGAAGAAATTAATATCCGGCGACAATAAAACCTTCTATTCTCAAACATCTTTTATAATACGAGAATTTCTTGAAAATACATTCTATGTAAGAGCATTGGAAATGACAACCAGTGAGATTAGTGAATTTGAATCAAATTATGAGTTGAAAAAAGATGATTATATCAACTTGATAAATTTACTTAATCGTGCTGATCTAGCAAAATTTGCCAAATTTGAATTCACGGTACAAGACCATGAAACTGATTATACGTGGATATTTGACTTTATATCAGATTTTAAAGACAAGCAAATTCAATTATAGAGATATCTGCTCCAATGATTAATCTGTTAAAGATTAACCATGCACTTTAAATTATGAAAAAACTAGCATGCTCAATATGGGAATTTGATTTTTGCAATTCATATATTTAAATATATAAAATTAATCAAAAATTTGAACTCTGAATACATTATTGTAAATTTTGTGCCTTAAAATAAGGATTATATATGGCGACAACTGCAGATATTAAAAACGGCGTTGTTATATTGCATAAAGACAAGCGAATGAAAGTAATCGATTTTCAACATGTGAAACCTGGAAAGGGTGGAGCTTTTGTTCGTACAAAGTTAAAAGATTTACTCACTGGTAAAATTATCGATCATACTTTTAACGCCGGTGCACGTATGGAATATGTTCGGATAGAAGCTAAAAAAATGCAATATTTATACGATGATGGCGATTCATATTATTTTATGGATAATGATAATTATGAACAGACTGCAGTTATTGAGACAGTGGTCTCAGAGTCAAAGAATTATATGATAGCTGGCATGAATGTAGAATTACTATTTGACGGTAGCGAAGTATTGGATGTTCGCATACCTCCCCATGTGAATTTAAAGGTAATAGAAACCGAACCTGGTTTTAAAGGAAACACCGCCACCGGAGCAACAAAACCAGCTACAATTGAAACGGGCTATACACTCCAAGTTCCACTTTTTATTAATACTGATGATATATTAAGAATAGATACTCGAACCGGCGAGTATGTCGAAAGAGCAAAATCATGATTATTTTGAGGTCATTTATGTGGAAAGAAAAACTTAAAGGCATAATATATTTGTTAGAAAATAGTAATGTTAACGAAATAGAAACATCTTTTTGGGGACGGAGATATCGTGTGGTAAAAAATCCTGCGATAATAGTGGGTGAAGATAATGCAAATATTACAGATGGTACCGTAAGAGTTGATGATTCAAAACCCATTAAAACCGTGCATACAAAAGCGGTTACCGAATCGAATAATCACGATAAGATATTATCACCAATGCCGGGTACATTTTATACAGCTTCTTCTTCTGAAACTCCAAATTACGTAAAAATTGGAGACAAAGTATCTCAAGGTGATACGCTTTGTATTATTGAAGCAATGAAAATAATGAATGAGATTGAAGCGGAAAAAGACGGAACTATAAAATCAATTTTAGTTGAAAATGCTCAACCGGTAGAGTATAACCAACCACTTTTTGAACTAGAATAGTAAAATAGATGTTCAAGAAAATACTAATCGCTAATCGCGGAGAGATTGCTCTACGAATAATCCGTGCTTGTCATGAATTAGGGATTAAAACTGTCGCTGTTTATTCAACTGCCGATGAATATTCTTTACATGTCAAATTTGCTGATGAAGCGGTCTGCATTGGACCTGGACCAAGTAGTGAAAGTTATTTAAATGTTCCACGTATAATCGCCGCCGGCGAAATCACTAATGCCGATGCTATTCATCCTGGTTATGGGTTTTTAGCAGAAGATGCCAATTTTTCACATGTTTGTTCACAAAATAATTTTACATTTATTGGACCATCGGCAGAAATAATTAATTCAATGGGAAATAAATCTCAAGCTAAAACCACTATGAAAGCCGCGGGGATTCCGGTTATCCCGGGTAGTAATAACATAATTGCCAATTCTATTGAAGCAAAAAACATTGCTTCCAAGATTGGATTACCATTAATGTTCAAAGCATCGGCAGGAGGGGGAGGAAAAGGAATGCGTTTTGTTAGCAATATTAATGAAGCAGAAAACGCATTTAAAACCGCTCAGTCTGAAGCGCAAGCAGCATTTGGAGATGGCGACATATATGTAGAGAAATTTATCGAAAATCCTCGCCATATTGAAGTACAAATATTAGCTGATAGTCATGGAAACGCTGTCCATTTAGGCGAACGTGAATGTTCAGTGCAAAGACGTCACCAAAAATTGATAGAAGAATCACCGTCTGCTGCGGTTGATAAAAAGTTGCGAAAAAAATTAGGCCGGACAGCTGTTAATGCTGTAAAATCTGTAGATTATGTTGGGGTAGGAACGGTAGAATTTCTACTTGATAAAAATAAAGATTTCTATTTTATGGAGATGAACACTCGAATTCAAGTTGAGCATCCAATAACAGAAATGGTAACAGGTGTCGATTTAATAAAACAGCAAATCAAAATGCATGCTGGTGAAACGGTTCCTGACCACTTAAAACGAATTGAATTAAACGGTCATTCAATTGAATGCCGAATTAACGCAGAAGATCCTGAAAAGAATTTTTCACCCTCACCAATGCTAATTACTAGTTTTCATATGCCGGGTGGAAAAGGTGTCCGTGTTGATACACATGCATATGCTGGATATCAAATTCCAGCCTATTATGATTCAATGATTGGTAAATTAATAGTTCATGCTTCAACTAGAGAAAGAGCGATAACAAGGATGCGTCAAGCTTTATCAGAGTGTGTTATTAAAGGACCAAAAACTACCATTCCGTACCATAAACAAATTATGGAAGATGAACGATTTGTAAGTGGGGAATATGACACAAGTTTTTTAGAAACTTTTGATTTTAAATCAGATAAAAATATATAATACTTAAAGGAGAAAATTTGATGAACGTTCCAACGGATTTGATGTACACAACTGATCATGAATGGGCAAAATTTGAAAATAATATTGTAACTGTTGGTATAACAGATTTTGCTCAGAGTGAATTGGGAGATATTATTTTTGTTGAGCTACCGGAAGTAGAGCAGAAGGTGGAAAAAGATGAAACTTTTGGTACTATTGAAGCGGTTAAAACGGTTACCGATCTTCTATCTCCTGTTACCGGAAAAATAATTGAAATAAACGATGAAATTGAAGCTTCACCTGAGTTTGTTAATGAAGATTGCTATGGTAAAGGGTGGTTTGTGAAAATAAAAATTGAAGACCTAGGTGAAAAAGATAAACTGTTAAGTGCCGAAGATTATAATGCAATAATTAATTAATTTCATGAAAACAAAAATCTATCATTATTTGCTTGATGTAGTTAAGAAAAAAGGTGCGGGATATCTTGTATTAATTGATCCGGATCAAAAAAATCATTCAAATATTGAGGAAGTCGTCAAAGCCGCAAATGAATCAGAAGTTGATGCTTTGCTTGTAGGTGGCAGTTTAATGATGGATGCCGGAAACCATGATAGAGTCGCCCAAATTAAAAATAGTGCTAACATGCCAGTAATTTTCTTTCCCGGAGGTGTAACACAATTAAATGGCTATTATGACGCAATGTTTTTTATGTCACTTTTATCAGGTAGAAACCCGCATTATTTAATCGGTGAACAGGCAATTGCGGCTCCCGTTGTAAAAGATCTAGGAATAGAAACAATTCCGATGGGATATTTACTTTTAGATGGTGGAACTACTACGACTGTTGAGTTCATGAGCAGCTCCAAACCTATTCCGATGGATCGACCTGATATAACAGTTGCCCATGCTTTGGCAGCTCAGTATTTAGGAAAAAAATTTGTTTATTTGGAAGCCGGCAGCGGAGCAAAAGTTCCTGTTTCAATTGAGACGATTGAAGCAGTGAAGAATCAAATTGAAATCCCATTAATTGTTGGTGGTGGAATAAAAACTCCAAAAGCTGCCGAAGAAAGAGTAAAAGCCGGTGCGAGTTTTATTGTAACAGGGACTATCACAGAAAAATCGATAAATTTATCGGTTTTGAAGGATTTTTCCGAGGCAATCCATCGGAAATAAATTTCAATTAAATATTTAATAGCTATCAATTTATTTTGAATAAACTTCTCAAAGATTATATCACATTTCTGCGAATTGAAAAGAATCTTTCTCCTAATACAATCGAAGCATACCAAAGAGATTTAAAAAGGTATTTGGATTTTCTTGAAGCAGAAGAGAGCATCACAGATTTAAATAATATTAAACAAAAACATATCCGGAAATATATTCGTATTCTTAATGATGTTCACTTATCTGTTCCAAGTATTAACCGCGCATTTTCTTCAATTCGATCATTTCATAATTATTTATCAGGTGAGGAGATTATACAATCTAATCCCATATTGTTATTAGATACTCCAAAAGTTCCACGAAAATTACCCAATGTTCTATCACCGCAGGAAATTGATACTATTTTAGATGCTGTTGATATTTCAAATGATTTAGGTGTTCGTGATTTAGCTGTGTTGGAAATATTATATTCGGGAGGATTACGCGTATCTGAACTCTGTGATTTAAAATTGACAGATTTGCTTCTTGATGCAGAGATGTTGCGTGTTACCGGAAAAGGTAACAAACAAAGATTAGTACCTTTAGGGCCACGTGCAAAAAGATGTCTTGAAGAATATTTCAAATGTGTTCGACCATCTTTTGCGAGGAAAAATAAAAATCAAGGAAGAATATTTTTAAGTAGGAATGGCAGACCATTAACGCGAATGATGGCATGGTTGATTATTAAAAAGTGGGTCAGCTTTACCAATATAAAAAAAGATATCAGTCCTCATACTTTAAGACATTCTTTTGCCACACATCTCTTAGAAGGCGGGGCAGATTTGAGAGCTGTTCAGGAAATGCTTGGTCATGCTGATATATCTACAACACAAATTTATACTCATTTAGATAAAGAATATCTAAAAGAAGTTCATAGAACATTTCATCCAAGGTGGTAATATGGGAATTATTTCATTAGATCCTGCCGTACAAGTAATATTGATTCCAGTAATAATTTTTGCTCTATCATTCCATGAGTTTTCGCACGGTTGGATGGCGTACAGATATGGAGATCCAACCGCAAAAAACGCCGGAAGACTTACATTAAATCCAATGGCTCATCTAGATGTGTTTGGTTCAGTGGCGCTCTATTTTATGGGATTTGGCTGGGCAAAACCGGTACCGGTTGATCCACGATATTTAGCTAATCCAAAAAAGGACATGATGCGGATTGCACTTGCTGGTCCCGTATCAAATTTAATAGTGGCATTAATTAGCGGAATACTACTTAGCATATTACTTAGGTTTGGACTAATTGGAAATCAATCGCCTTTGGTAGTAGTACTTATCATGAGTTTGCAAATTAATCTTGTTTTGGCAATATTCAATTTTATTCCGATTCCACCACTTGATGGTTCGCGTATACTTGAGGGTCTAGTACCTCATAAATACCATAGTGAATTAGTCAAATTTGAATACTACGGCCCGCGAGTTCTTATGGGGCTAATCCTTTTAAGCATGTTCACAAGATTTAATATATTTTCGATAATAATTTCTCCAATCATGACGATCTTTCTGAAACTATTTACATTCGGTATTTATTAATGGCTAGAGAATCATATTTTAGACGATTAATTCCACGCCGTCAACCACGGCGATCATTTTTATGGCTAATTGTAATGTTAATTGCTATTATATTATTAATAGTATATTTACAACGTGTTGTAACTTGAAAATGAAGGTGTACAAATGCAAAAATTAATTGAATGCGTTCCTAATTTTAGTGAAGGATGTGATTTAAATAAAATAAATCAAATCACTGATTCGATTAAAAAGATTGAAGGAGTAACACTACTTGATATTGACCCCGGGCAGGATACTAATCGAACTGTTGTTACATTTATTGGAGCACCAGATGCAGTTGCAGAAGCTGCTTTCCAAGCAATCAAAACTGCTAGTCAAGTGATTGATATGCGAAAACAAAAAGGTACTCACCCCCGAATGGGTGCAACCGATGTTTGTCCGTTTGTTCCGGTAAGTGGCGTGACAATGGATGATTGTGTTGAGCTGTCCAAACAAGTTGGTAAACGCGTAGGCGAAGAACTCGATATACCTGTTTATCTTTATGAACATTCTGCACAAAAACCCGATAGAACCAATTTGCCGAAAATTAGAGCGGGAGAATATGAGGGATTGGCTGATAAATTGAAAGATCCCCATTGGAAACCTGATTTTGGGAAAGCATTATTCAACGCGCAAGCGGGTGCAACGGTTATGGGTGGACGTGAATTTCTGATAGCATATAATATCAATCTGAATACTCACGATACTCGCCTTGCTGACGATATCGCATTTGAATTGCGTGAAAAGGGACGTTCAACCCGCATTCCAAATCCACTATCAAATAATCTTTTGGATGGTAAAATATTGCGATATACTGATGGAAGCTATCCTTGTAGCTCTTGTGAAGATAATTTTACTACTATAGATCAATTAAGAATTCACTGTAATGATAAACACTCCTTCGATATCAATGAATTTTGGAAGTCAAATGGATATTACGAAGAAAATATTATCGGAAAAGCGGTAAAGAAACAAGGATATTTCAAAGATGTAAAAGCAATCGGATGGTATGTTGAAACATTCAAGAGAGCTCAAATTTCAATCAATTTTAACAATTTTAAAAAATCAACAATCCATGATGTATTTGACAAAGCTTGTGAATTAGCAACCGAACGCGGTGTGCGTGTTACCGGTAGTGAGTTGGTTGGACTCATTCCTTTAGAAGCTATTTTAATGGCAGGCAAGCATTATCTAAAAAAACAAGGACGCACAATAGGAATTCCTGAAGATATGTTGATAGAATCAGCAGTCCAGTCATTAGGATTGAACGATGTAACTCCATTCAACGCTGAAGAAAAAATTATTGATTATGCAGTTAAAAATAAAGAAAGTAGATTAATTGATTTATCAGTAAAAGGATTTACAGACGAATTATCATCCAATAGCCCAGCACCGGGAGGTGGCAGTGTGGCTGCATTAATAGGAAGTCTCGGGGCAGCATTAACTTCTATGGTAGCAGTCTTATCACATGAGAAGAAGGGGTATTTAGAAAAACGTGAGATGATGGAGATTGTCGGTGAGAAAACACAGAAAATTAAAGATCGCTTATCCTATTTAATAGATGAAGACACAAATGCATTCAATAAGGTGATGGCTACCAATCGCATTTCTGCAATAACTCCCACAGAAATTGTAGAAAAAGAAAAATTGGCCCTAAATGCAAATAAGTATGCTGCTGAAATTCCCTTAGAAGTTGCAGAAACATCTTTTAAAATATTTGAAATGGTGGAATTGATGGTAAATGAAGGAAATCCGAATTCCGTTAGCGATGTGGGGGTTGCCGGTGAAGCCGCGTTCACTGCGGTGCGCGGAGCTTGTTTAAATGTTCTCATAAATTTAGATGCAGTAGAGTCTGATCAAAAGTTTGTCAGTGACATGAAAGTCCGAGTAGAAAAATTATTGATTGAATCAGAGAAATATCATAATAATATATTTTCGAAAACAAGGCAAATAATCGGCCAATAATGCTTCCTAAAATCCATCAATTATCGGAGGATTTACGGAATAAAATTTCCGCAGGGGAGGTTGTAGAAAGACCTGCGTCGGTTATTAAAGAATTATTAGAGAATAGTATTGATGCGGGTGCTACAAAAATTGATATCGTAGTTGAAAGTGCAGGTCAGCAAACAATACAGATAACAGATAACGGACATGGGATTCCTGTTGAAGAATTGTCGAAAGCTTGTGAACGATACAGCACCAGTAAAATAGCAACAGTTGACGACCTTTTTACAATACATACGCTTGGATTTAGAGGAGAGGCTTTAGCTAGTATCGCTTCGGTAGCAGAAGTTGAGATAGAATCCGCAATAAATGATAAAGAAGGTGGAAAACTAACATATATTGATGGTGTATCTTCAAAAATCAGTCCGGCACCGGGAATAATTGGTACTCAAATTACTGTTCGAAATTTATTTTACAATACACCGGCTCGTAGAAAATTTTTAAAATCGCAACGAGTAGAAATGCGACATATCATCCAAATGGTACGCAGATTTGCCTTAGCTTTCCCAAAGATTGGTTTCTCTCTTAAATCCGATAATAAATCAATAATGAATTATCAATCTGAGGAATTAAAAGAACGAATTTCAACTACGTTTGACCCAACTTATAGTAAAAATTTATTACAAGTAAAATACGAGAAAGGCGATTATAAAATTATGGGATTCGTTGGAACTTTAAATTTGGTGCGATCACGACCCAGTGAACAATATTTATTCCTGAATAATCGATTTATTCAGGATAGACTTTTAAATTCAGCGGTTTATAGTGCCTATCAATCCTTAGTGAATAGGGGAGAATTTCCGTTTTTTGTATTAAACCTCGAAGTTCCAACAGATCAGGTGGATATAAATGTTCATCCGATGAAAATACAGGTGAGATTTAAAGATGAGTGGCGGATCCATCATGTATTAAAATCAAGTGTGAGCGAGGCATTGAGTTCACTCCTTAACACTATCCCTGATTTCGAAAAACCATCTTATGAAAATAATTTTCGTATTAGTAATAGTAGCAATCCTCAATATAATCCCAATCAGGATACTATTAATTTTAGAGCACAACATCAAAGCTCTGCGCAGTCACTTAGTTCAGCTGGATTGGAACGAGCAAAAAATTATGTATCGAACTTAGTAGATACACAAGTTGATAAAAAAGTTATCGATACCGATAACTTTTGGCAAATTCATTCGAAATTTATTTTAGCACAGATCAGCAGCGGATTAGTTATTATTGATCAGCATATTGCGCACGAGCGGATATTATTTGAAGAAGCAATCGCTGCTTTCAGTCAAAATCCAATGGCCTCACAAACTTTATTATTTCCTGAAGTAATGCAGTTCGCTCCCGATGAATATTCAGTTTTATTAGAAATACTTCCCTATCTTGAAAAAATTGGATTCAGGATGAAACAAGCGGGCAAAGACACCGTGCTTATCGAATCCATTCCTTCGGAAATGACCTGGGGAAGGGAGAAAGAAGTTATAAAGGACATTATCGATAATTTCGAATCGTCGCATAAAGAATTTAGTTCATTGCAAGAAAATATTGCTGCGTCATTTGCTTGCCACGCCGCTATTAAAGCCGGCGATAAATTAACTGCCGTAGAGATGCGAGAGTTAGTCGATAGACTTTTTGGAACGAAACATCCTTACTATTGTCCGCACGGTCGTCCGATTATTGTTCAATTATCCTTAGAAGAATTGGATAAAAGATTTGAGCGATAACGAATAAATAGTTTTAATTGATGGAGTAAAATATGAGAATAATTGGTGATGCAAAAGACATTGCTGTACTGATAAAAAAATAGGTGATATTGAATTATATCAAAAAATTCTTGTTTTACAATCATCCATTATGGAATTATCGGAAAAAAATGGAACGCAAAAAGAATAAATAAAACATCTAAATGAACTAATGAAAATAACGAATAAGATGACATTTAGAGATCAACTATATTACATGGATGGTAATAGTGAACCTTTTTGTCCAAGGTTCTGGGATAGTGAATAAAAAGCGATTCATCTTCATAGAAATGGAACCGGTAAATATCGTTGTAATAATTGTGATAACAATTAAATCACTGATGAATATAGAGAAAGGCAGAGAAGAACACCCTCTTTTGGTAGATAATTATTTTTTTGTTTTAAAAGGAAAAACCTTCCGGAATATTCATTGATTTAAAAATAGCATCCATAATGCGCTCAGAAAGGTTAGAATATCTTTCCTGCTGTTTTTTTGTCCACGTTGTTACATTTCGTAATTCTTTTGCATTGTCTTCCATTTCTTCAATTATTTTATTCATTTCATCTGAGTCTTCATCGGTGAATTCACCATCTACTATTTTAGACTCCCATTTCTCGACCACTTGTTCATAATCATCTAAGAAATTATCTACTCTTTGTTGGTCGGATTTTCCACAGCTGATTACCATAATTACCATTAGTAAAATGGATATTTTTAAGATTTGTTTCATTTTTGTTCTCCTTTGATATTACGCAAACTATTCTATGTTCCTATTATCAATTATATTAATTAAATTTTATTTCAATATCCTGTTTGTCCGCTTCAGCAACCTCAAACATTTCCTCTTCTAAATATGCCATCATTCTAGCAACAATTACATCCGGAATTGATTGGATACGGATATTATATTGGTTAACACTATCATTATAAAATTCTCGTCGATCTGCAATTTCATTTTCAATTCCGCTAATGCGACTTTGTAGCTGCATAAAATTTTCATTTGCTTTGAGATCCGGATAATTTTCTGCAACAGCAAATAGAGATTTTAACGCACCTGCGATCATATTATCAGCCGCTGCAGATTCAGCGACAGTATTTGCGTTCAGAAAATTTGTGCGAGCATTGGTAAGATTCTCTAAAACGCCCTTTTCGTGTTTCATGTAACCCTTAACTGTCTCGATAAGTTTTGGAAGTTCATCGGATCTTTGTTTTAGCAAAACATCAATATTCGCCCATGATTTTTTTATATTATTCTTAAGCTTTATCAATCCGTTGTAAATAGTTACGATATAACCGATTAATACTACAGCAAACAAAATTAGTACTAGTATAGCTGTTCCCATGATTTACTCCGATTTATTTATTATTATTAGCACATTTATTAGAAATTTAGAATGTTTCAAACATCTTTAATAGTATATTTAAACATATTATTATCAAAAGACTGCCGACAATGAGTCCGCCCAATGCTTTCATTAAATATGTTTTTATTACACCTGTCTCAGCTTTTTGCGATATATGAAATAATCTCCCCTTTCCACGATGTATCATTATATCCTCAACACTATGTTGAGCAGTTCCATCATCTTTGAATGGATTATCTAAAGCGCTTCCTATAATAAATAAGCTCTCTCCTGGAACTATTATTGATTCTCGATAGCGCATACGGTAATTAATGCCGAAAAAACCTTCATAATTTAAATTATTAGAATTGAGAAAATTCTGAATTATTAATGGTGGATCTTGTCCTGCACCGGATGAAAATGTAATACTTTTTATGTCGATATCGGCACCTATTGGATTTATTAGTACAGAACCAGTGTTATCTTTTAAAATAAATGGTAAAGATGTTTTACCGGAATTCACAACTTGCCAGTAATGTCGATCATTTCTTTTTACCCATCGTTCAACGGTATATTTGTAATAAACACATTCTGTGTTTGAGAACGGACTATTCAATACATTCTTTTCTATAGGTACAACTCTTCCAAATATTTCTACCAAACCCATTGCTATTGATCGGATTTTAGAAGTTGGAATATTTTCGATTAAACGTTTATAACCAAACCATTTTAAACCTGCTATAAATAATACTACCCCCACAATAAATCCACTTATTGGAACTAATATATTTATATTTTCTCCCACAGCTAGAGCAGTATCCTTATCTTATTTGTTGCACTATAAATAATCACTATTTTTTTAATTTTACCGCAGTACCATATGCTAATAATTCTGCTGATCCTGCCATTACCGATGAGGTCGTATAACGCAGACATACGATACCATCTGCTCCCAATTCTAGAGCTTGAGTAACCATCCTATCGTATGCTTGTTCTCTCGATTCTGCTAGCATTTTAGTATATTCAACAATCTCACCTCCAACTAGTGTTCTTAACCCGGCCAAAATATCTTTACCAATGTGCCGAGCTCTAATTGTATTACCTTTAACCAACCCTAAGGTTTCTGTTATAAAATAATCTGTAAATTGATCTTGAGTTGTAATTAACATATTTTTCTCCTATTTATCAACTGTGTTTGAATAGTAATCATCTTCCTTGCTTTCTAATCTATCTTTAATGACTTTAGCAAATAGAAATCCGATTCCTAAAATTGCAATTAATCCGATAATTCCAATTGGAAAAACAACTACCACACCAATGATAATTGCAATAATCCAACAAACTGAAGCAATACCAAGTAATATATACCCTATTATTTCCATTCTATCTCCTATATTTATGAATAATTATTTAATTTTTTGTAATACTTTGAGGACTACGCCATTCAATGCAAAATATTGGTTTTCAATTTCTTTCAAGGGCAATCCTTCTAATAAAGTATCTAATCCATTATCAGCAACGTATTTTTTATATTGTTTATAGTGATCATCTCCGGCTCGTGATTCGATTAAATTGATTCCTTTCCTAGAAAAGAAGGATGTTCTATCATCAATAGAAAAATCGACAATAATCAAATGACCATTTTTATTTGTTAATCGAATCATTTCACTTAGAATCTTTTTAGCTGATGAATTGGATTTCTCGTGTAGTGCAAATGTAATCATAGTCATATCGAATGATTCATCGTTAAAACGGATGTTCTCAGCATCTTGTTCGTGACAATTTACTTTAATTTCTCCTGATTCTGCTATTCCTAACATTGTTTTGGATAAATCAACTCCAGTTCCATCTATGCCATGTTTTTTAAGTAGCTTAAGTTGGTTTCCTGTTCCACAACAGACATCTAATATAGTTTTGTATTTATTGCGAATTACAATTTCTAGAACTTTCTTTCTTATCCGCCAAACAAATAAGTATAAGAATTTATCGTAATATTTTGCTGATTTGTATTCGTCTTCCATATTATTCAAATTCAAGTCTTTTTTGAAATAGTGCTGTTAATAATCCAATAATGATGTAAATAATTCCAATAGCTATAATTACAAATTTAATTGAAGCAAAATAATATGCAATCGTGGGGAATATACTGTTATTTGAGCCAAGCAATAGTTTTATTAACGCTATATTTTCAATAGCATCAAAAACAATGGCAGCTAATTGTGAAAATGCAAGATAAACTCCAACTTTGTAAAACCAATTAATACGATCCTTTAACTTTTTTGCAACAGAATAACATGCCAATGCAAAGAATATTCCATAAACAAACAAAAACAAAAAATCAATTCCAAGACTCAAACCGGCATTAACTTTTGCGTTTAAATCCCATGATGAGATAATTGCAATAGATTGATCAAAATCCTTGGATAATTCAAAAGATATAATGCCCCCTGGAGCGGTTTTTGTTATTAATGATTTATCAACATACCATAATGCAAGAAATATGATTATTGTGAATAATCCTGAAAAAATCAGAATTACTTTGTACGAAAGTTTAAAAAATAGATTGGTTTTATTCAAATAGAACGCCTACTGTACTGCCGGTACTATATAATTTGCTATTAAGTCCAAAGCAGAGCGTTCATTATTGTCG
The DNA here is from genome assembly GCA_042577295.1 of Fidelibacterota bacterium. GTDB lineage: Bacteria > Fidelibacterota > Marinisomatia > Marinisomatales > JAHJCW01 > JAHJCW01. Next base: position 20,179 of record JBHPEE010000029.1, read on the forward strand.
GCAGTATCCCAATCTCCATCGGCATTGGAATTTGTAGCTACAATCATATTTAGTTCAGGAAAATTAACAATAAATTGCCCGCCATGACCAATCGCTAAGAACACCTGATGTCCTTCAATCTTTCCTAGCCACCACAGATATCCATATCCTCCATCGTGTAAATCACCCCAACTCCAACCGGATTGTGGCATACGGTTTTTTATGGATTCTGCTACCCAATCACGCGGTACAATTTGTACACCGTTAATTTCACCATCATTTAAATACAAGTAGCCTAATACTGCCATGTCACGAGTTGTAAAAAACATACTATTGCTTGGCTCAAATAACAGTATAT
>JBHPEE010000030.1:0-19857 GCA_042577295.1 Fidelibacterota bacterium
ATTGTACGATCTGATGGCCCGCAAGGCAAAACTACCTTTATATCAGTTACTGGGAGGTTACAGGAATGAAATTCCAACAAGCATCACCATCGGTATTTTACCTTTTAATGAAACTTTCGAAAAGGTTGGTTATTACCTGAAAAAAGGATTTACTATCATCAAGATAAAAGGTGGCTTAAACTTAACTGAAGACATTGAAAAGATCCTGAAGTTACGTGAAAAGCATGGCAATGAATTTTTACTTCGATATGATGCAAATCAGGGTTATACACCTGCAGAATCAATTGAGTTCATCAACAAAACGACAAGCGCGAATATCGAAATCCTGGAACAACCAACAAAACAGAAACGAGAAGAGTATTTGGGCGAAGTGACTCAAAATATTGATGTACCTGTTATGGCTGATGAGAGCATTAAAACATTAAAAGATGCTTTCAGATTGGCTAGCAATGACTTAATCGATATGGTCAACATCAAGATCATGAAAGTGGGTGGCATTCTTGAATCGCAACACATCAACTCTGTGGCTAAAGCGGCAGGAATGGAGGTAATGGTTGGTTGTATTGATGAATGTGCTTTAGGTATCTCTGCAGGACTCCATTTTGCACTGAGTAGGCCTAACATTGAATATGCAGACTTGGATGGGCATTTGGATTTACTTGAAGATCCTTTTACCAATTTATTTGATCTAAGAAACGGAATATTATATCCTTCTAATTATTATGGTTTAGGGAATATAAAGCTTTAGTTAAAAAAAAAGTTGATATTCAGTTAGATAGAATTGATAAAAGATTAATTGAGCATAATATTATTCTCAATGTTGAGTTGAAAAGAGTGTTAAAAATTAATTAATTAAGAATGGTTATATACCTGAATAGGGTACTAGACCCATCAACCAAATAATTAAACGTGAGATTTTGGCAAAATTATCAAAGTATATATTAGAATATCCTGATAATTATTTATTAGGATGGTATTCTACTCATATATCATACTGGCAAAACGATTACAGTTCTGGTTGGTATTATGATTGGTATGGTAATCGATCAATAACAGTTTATACATATGAGAACCCCAGTTATTATGAAGTAGAATTTCTAGACGATAATGGGAATGATTGTCGATCAATTTATGACCTCTACGGATATTGGTACGAAACTAGAAGCAAGATAAAAGAACTTCCTTATCCAATTGTAAACATGCTACCTAATACAAAATATGGCAATTGGAATATTTCTCCACTCAAGGAAAAAATTGAATCACCACGTTGGCCAACTCTATATCGCTTCCTTGTTTACAAAGGCAAAAAATCTCGAATTCTCCGTATGGATATTGAGGGAAATATTATCCAAGCCAAATATATTGGTGATTAGTAATAATATTTATCGGTTAAGCGGATTATCCTGGAACTTAGAAATAGCACTCTGAATTGTTGGATGATCACTGAGAAATCGATACTGTAAAAAGCGCAGAATTGTAGTAAAATCTTTCCATTCAGAAATAAAGGATTCAGGCCCTATCAATAGATCTTTAGCTTCTTCAACTGTAGCTTTGACGTAATCATCCATAGATTTTGTAATAATCTCGTTTTCAAGCGCCGCAATAATCTTTTTAAGGCCGTTTTTACCTATCCATATTCCACTACAGTTTGTACAATATTCTATTTCAACATTGGTTTTATCGTAATCGAGGATAAGCATCTCGCTTTTGCAGCTTGGGCATTCATTATTTTCAGAAATTGCTTTAAATTTCTCAGGATGTTTCCAGATATCAAAATCCATCCAATTAAGGTCTGAGTCAGTTTTATCTTTGATCTGTCTTAACTCATCCTTATTAAACCATATTCCCTCACATTTTATGCATTCACTTATTTCAATGCCTTTATTATTTTTTTTGTGAAGTATAATATCACATTTTGGACATTTCACTAAATAAACTCCTTATAATTAACTATTTTTTTGATATTTATAACCCAATAAATTAAGTACGGAACTGCTATTATTAAGTTAATTAATCCCCAATAATATAAAACTGGTATTTATTGGGAATAGTGCAACAACTTGAAACGCGACAATCAAACTTTTCTCTATGCATTAATAACCATAGATACAATGGGTCTATTATTGATAGAGTAGCAGCGGATTACATATCGATCGGAACTATAGTTACCATTGTTTATACGCTTTCTGTGGACCAGTCCCAAAAACGTCTACCAAAACAAACGGCTTAATTTGAGTGTCCCAAAAACGTGTCCCAAAACAAACGGTCTAATTTGAGTGTGCCAAAAACGATGGGTTTTGATACTTAATATTTGTCAAATTATATTATTTGCTGTAAATTTTTCCTAAATAGTAGTAGCATTAACTGCTACTAAATATAAGGCTAAATACTTTGAATAAAAATAATCTAAAAAAAGTTATGGCATTGGGTTTAACTGAAATGGAGGCAAAGATATATATATTTTTGTTGTCGAATACCCCAGCTACTGGATATAAAATTTCCAAGGGTATAAATAAACCAACTGCAAACACATATAAATCAATTGAATTGCTTCTCCAAAAAGGACTGTTGATTTTAGATAACGATAAAAAGAAAATGTATACCGCTGTACCCTATCCTGATTTTCTTTCACGTATTAAGAAGGAATTTTTAAATAATATTACCGATGTAGAGACAATATTGGCTGCAAAATCAACAGTGCAGGTAGAAAATAGGATTTTTAGCATGTTTTCGGTTCCACAGATTGTGGAGACTTGTTTATCGATGATAAATCGTGCAAAACACACTATCTTTCTTGATATCTATCCAAGTCCAATTGATCTTATCTTGCCACCTTTAAAAAATGCAATCAATAAAGGTGTTGACGTGTATCTAAAAACCTATACTGATATTGAATTGAAAGGAGCAGAAATAGTAATTGATTATAGAGGAATTAAAACTGATGTTATCTGGCCTGGTATACAGATTAATCTTATTGTAGATGGTCAAGAATTATTATTAGCCTGTTTTGACGATGCGCAGGTTTATAATGCAATATGGAGCAAGAATCCATATTTATCAATAATTCAATCATACGGAATATTAATGGAAATAATTATAGATAAAGCAATAAATGCTGAGGCTGAAAATAAAATTCCTAATTTAAAAGAGTTATCAGAACACTACAGAAAAAAGGCATTTAAAAATATTGATCTTAGATCAATATAATGCAATTAATAATTAAGAATAGTTTGCAACAATGAAAAAGGAGTAGAATATGAAATTTGAATTATTAAAACCTATTTTATTCTCAAAATCAGATTTACGATGGGGATGGACAATTATTTTTTATTTATTTATCGTAATTGCATTTATTGCAATTATGGTCGGACCGGTTCTTCTACTATTATCTACAATTGGTCTTTCACCACAACCCGGTAAAGCCGTCACAGGATGGTTATCAATTTCTGGTTCTATAATAACATTACTTGCTGGATACTCAGCATTTCTAATCGGAACGCATTTTGCTCAGCGCTGGCTAAGAAAAAGTAAATTGAGTGAACTTGGATTATTATTAAGTAAAGGTTGGATAAGAGAACTAGCGGTAGGTATTGGATTGGGTATTATACTAATAAGTGTCTCGGTTTTGTTATCATGGATAATGGGATATTATAAATTTCTTGGATTTTCTTGGGCTTTCCGTCCATCAGAATTATTACTACCTGCATTTGTAATGGCTTTTATTGCAATTATTCAATCTGCTCTTCTTGAAGAAATTATTTTCAGAGGTTTTCTATTTCAAACATTTAAGGATCGCTGGGGATTACATCCTGCGATATATATTTCGTCTATATTTTTTGGAGTTCTACACATTACTAGTTTGAACGATTTTTCATGGTGGGCTGCAATTATTAGTACATTTCTAGCAGGTTTGGTTTTCGTTCAAGCTTATCTAGTTTACAACAGTTTGTGGTTGCCAATAGGAATTCATTTTGGATGGATATTGGGCGGTCGTTTATTAAACGATACAGGTGGTGCGGTTGAAAATACCTTATTAATAGCCTCAAAAGTTGAAGGACCAGAATTACTGGTCGCGCCATCTGGTGGTGGCGCAGGCTTATTCGAGCTTGCAGGATTAGGATTGATTTCATTTATTTTGTGGCGTATGTCAAAAAAACGGGTTATTTAAATATTCATACTTCTAACTAAAACTTGATGATAAAAATTTCATGAAAATATCAAATTTTAAACTGGAACGATTCTTTGCAAAATATGAATTCGCTGTGGAGTACTTATTGTGTAGCTCTGATTGTGAATCATTACCTATTGACGAATTGTTTTCTATGGAACCTGATGCTTCAAATAAATTTAATAAATTTCATTTAGGGTATACTGAGTCAAAAGGTAATCCCACACTTCGTTATGAAATAAGTAAAATTTATAATTCTATTGAATCAAATCAGATATTAGTTCATAGCGGTGCTCAGGAAGCAATATTTTTGTTTATGCATGCTATGCTTAATAGAGAGGATCATGTTATAATTCACCATCCGTGTTATCAATCATTAATAGAAGTACCAAGAAATATAGGTTGTCAAATATCACATTGGCCCGCTAAAGAAAAGGATGGTTGGAGCTTGAGTATAAATGAATTAGAAGCTATGATTCAACCAAATACCAAAGTCATAGTTGTTAATATCCCACATAATCCTACTGGGTACCTGATGGACCAGGATGATTTTATTAAATTAAATCAAATTTCAAAAGAAAATGATATAATACTTTTTTCAGATGAGGTTTATAGGGAGTCTGAGTATTCTATTGAAGATCAGTTACCGGCAGTCTGTGATATAAATGATAATTCGGTTTCTTTAGGTGTAATGTCTAAATCTTATGGTTTGGCAGGATTACGAATCGGGTGGATCGCTACAAAAAATCCTAACATTTATTCAAAAATGATGGTCCTTAAAGATTACACAACAATTTGTAATAGTGGCCCAAGTGAATTCTTAGCGGAATTAGCGTTACGAAATAGATTGATGATATTGAAAAGAAATAAAAAAATCATAAAAAATAATTTGGCAATATTGAATCATTTTTTTGAACATCATTTAGATAAATTTGTTTGGAAGCGCCCAAAAGCAGGACCGATTGCATTTCCACGATTAATCGAAAATGATGTCGAACAATTTTGCATTGATGTACTAGAGAAAACGGATGTGTTATTATTACCTGGAACAGTATACGATGATAATGGAAATCATTTTCGTATTGGATTTGGTCGAAGAAATATGCCTATGGCAGTAGAACGTTTAGATAACTATTTAAGTACAATATTTTAAACCATCATTGAACGGAGGTTTATTGATCATACTTCCAATAATTGAGATTGATTGAAGTCCCAAAAACGTGTCCCAAAACAAACGCCTAATTTGAGTGTGTTAAAAAAGGCGGGTTTTGATACAAAATTCCCCAACTGAAAAACATTGAAGAATAACACGATTTAGAGCTACTATTCGTCTACGGTAAACCAATGAATTCCGTAAACATCTGCTGTAGGAGACTAATGCAGATACTTTTATATTATACTGGGGGAGTTAAGTACATTCCTATCTTAGTGTCCATACACCTAATAAATTTCATTAACAACGAGGAAGAAATATGAAAATCTTTATAACAGGTAGTACAGGTTTTATTGGAAATTACTTAGTGAAGCGATTAGCGCAGACAAAACATGAACTTCATTGTCTTGCGAGAGAAAAAAGCAATACTCAGTTTCTAAAAGAAATGGGCGCTAAAATCATCCAAGGTGATGTAACAGACAAGGAATCTTTACTAAAAGGTATGGATGGTTGTGATTGGGTTGCTCATCTTGCCAGCAGCTTTGTTTTCTGGATTCCCGATGACAAAGTCTTCACTGGTGTAAATATTACTGGAACTAAAAATGTTATGGAAAGTGCTTTGGAAAATGGTATTTCAAAAGTTGTTTATATAAGCTCAGCCACTGTTTATGGTAATGCCAAATGGCCGATAACAGAAGAAACAGTTGTAGGAACTGAAAGAGCAGGCAAATACGTCTGCACAAAATACGAAGGAGATCTCATTGCCTGGGATCTTTATGAAAAATCTAAATTACCACTGGTTGTGATTTACCCAAGTGCAGTAGTTGGTGCAAATGACCCAAAAGCTTGCGGACGATATTTTAAAAATTACGCAGAGGGTCGCATGCCAGCCCAGGTTTTGACTAAACATCACTTCCCATTTGTACATGTAAAGGATGTCGCCGAGGTAATTGTCCGAGCCTTGGAGAAAAAGAATAATATCGGTGGAAAATATATAGTCAGTGCTGAGAATCATACGTTTGGAGAACTCAACCAAATGATTAGGAAAATCTCTGGGACAAAACTTCCTATAATTAAACTTCCTGATTGGGCGACACGAATGACCTCTTACATGGTCACTGGAATTGCGAATATAATAAGGAAACCACCAATATGGGATCTGTCTATTGATCAGGTAAAACTAATGAAACAAGGCTTTAAAATTGACGGAAGTAAGGTAGAAAGAGAGTTGGGAATTAAATACACCTCTGTATATGATGGCATTAAGGAATCTATAGAATCGTTGATCGGTTCCCAAAGTTTGGACCATTCTTAAAGTAAGGGTTATTTGGTTTAAATTGCATTTGCCAAAAACTCACAATATTAAGGGACACAAGTGGGCACTAATGGACAGAAGTGTAGCACAGTTGTAGCACACTTTCAAAATCGCTCCTCGTAGAACACTGTCTTCACACGGCAGAGGTCGGCAGTTCGAGCCTGCCATCGCCCACCCTCTATAAACTCCGTTTCACGACGGGGTTTTGTGTTTGAAGTGGAATAGGCCACTTTGTCAAACTTAGTCAAATATATCCAAATATCACCATAAATCGTATACAAAACACCGTATACAGATTTACTGGTAGGATTAAGGTAGTATAAAATGAGTTAATATTTGGTTCATATATCATATACTGTTTTAGTAGTTAAATTTGTCCCAAAAACGTGTTCCAAAACAAACGGGCAATCTAGGTGTACCAAAACCGGTGGTATTTGTATTTTAATCACATTAATTCTGTATAATGGTAATTAAAAAGTATTGTAATATTTATAGAGACTATTTAATCTCATTTCAGAAGAAACTGAAATAATGATTTCAAAAAATTATGATAAAAAATAACATAATATAAAATATTGTATTTGAGTTGAAGGAGTTGATGTGCAAATAAATAAAATAAAATACCTTTTACTAACATTATTCCTTTTGGGAAATATAGTTTTACCGCAAGCCGGCGATCTGCAAAGTGAAAGTGTGATGCCTAAGGATACTGAAGCATTAGCCGAACTTGACGGACATTTCACTTTTATGATTGCTAGTGATTTAGGACGTAACGGGTATTATGATCAAAAACCCGTTGCAGAAATGATGGGTGTAGTTACAAGAGTTACTAACCTTGAATTTGTTGCTGCTCTAGGCGATATCCATCATTTTAGAGGTGTTCAATCTGTTGAAGATCCGTTATGGTTAACAAATTATGAATTAATATATAAACATCCTGAATTGATGCTTCCTTGGTATCCTTTGATGGGTAATCACGAATATGAGGGCAATACACAAGCAGTTATTGATTATTCAAAAGTTAGTAGACGTTGGGATATGCCAGCAAGATATTACTCAAAAACGTTCAAAGTGACTGAAAATACTGAAGTTTTAGTGCTTTGGATAGATACTCCACGGCTAATAGATAAATATAGAAATAACCCTGACGAATGGACTGACGCTCAATTACAGTCTATTGAGGAGGAATTAGAATGGCTTGAATTCACTCTAGAAAACTCAGATGCAAAATGGAAAATAGTAATGGGACATCATCCAGTATATGGGGGTACATATAAATCGGAGTCTGAAAGAGGAGATTTACAAGAACGTCTTCAACCAATTCTTGATGCCTCCAATGTGGACATATCCATTGGAGGGCATTTACATAATTTTCAGCATATTCAGGTAGAAGGATCTGATATTGATTATTTTGTTAATACATCTGCTTCACAAACACGGAAAGTTGACCCGATTAAAGATCAGTTATTTGGAAGTTCAGATTCAGGCTTTACACTCTGCACAGTAAAAGAGAACGAATTAATTGTAACATTTGTAAATAAGGAAGGAAAAATTATTTATCGATACTCCAGAAATAAATAAAATATATAATTCAAAAAATATTATGAAGTTTCTAAAACATACGGTGGGTTTTGATAATATTTGAAAAATGGGGCAAAAAACTTGCCCCATTTTTAGCTATTTATCCCATTGCCTATTGCAAGAGTTTATAATACTGTACATTCGATTATCATAAAATCAAGCGAGATCAAAGCGATCTAGATTCATAACCTTATCCCATGCTTTAACAAAGTCTTGTACGAACTTTTCTTGAGAGTCTGCACTTCCATATACTTCTGCTAGAGCTCTTAGTTGTGAGTTCGAGCCAAAGATAAGATCAACACGAGTTCCAATCCATTTGAGCTTACCTGTTTTACGATCATGGCCCTCAAATACATCTTTATCTTTTGATGTCGCTTTCCAAGTTGTGCTCATATTAAGTAAGTTCACAAAGAAATCATTGGTGAGAGTTTCGGGCTTCTTAGTAAAAACACCATGCTTGGATTGTCCAAAGTTGGTGTTTAATACTCTCATACCTCCTACGAGGACTGTCATTTCAGGGGCTGTTAATGTTAATAATTGTGCTTTATCTATTAGCAATTCCTCAGTTGATATATCAAACTTAGATTTTTGGTAGTTACGGAATCCATCTGCAGCAGGTTCGAGAACGGCAAAGGACTCTACATCTGTTTGTTCTTGTGTAGCATCCGTGCGACCTGGAGTGAAAGGAACATTCACGTTGTGATTAGCATTTTTAGCCGCTTGCTCCACTCCTGCACATCCACCCAACACAATCAAATCGGCAAGTGATACTTTTTTTCCGTCAGTTTGTGATTTGTTAAATTCCTTTTGGATATTCTCAAGGGTGCTTAACACTTTCTTTAGTTGAGTTGGCTGATTGACTTCCCAATCCTTTTGTGGAGCGAGACGAATACGAGCTCCATTTGCACCACCTCGCTTATCAGAACCGCGGAACGTTGAAGCAGAAGCCCATGCTGTAGTGACCAGTTGTGATACAGACAAACCAAAACTTAAAATTTTGTTTTTGAGATAAGCAATATCTTTTTCATCGATCAATTTATGTGATACTGCAGGTAATGGATCTTGCCATATTAATTCTTCCTTTGGAACCTCTGGCCCAAGATAACGTGAACGCGGACCCATATCACGGTGTGTTAGTTTAAACCAAGCGCGTGCAAATGCATCAGCAAACTCTTCCGGATTCTTGTGAAAGCGCCGAGAAATCTTTTTATAAATCGGATCCATCCGCATTGCCATATCAGCTGTTGTCATAATTGTAGTGACCTTTTTTGATGGATCATGAGCAGCTGGTGCTAGATCCTTTTCATCTGGATTAACAGGAACCCATTGGAATGCACCAGCTGGACTTTTTACTAAATCCCAATCATAATTGAATAACATATCGAAATAACCCATATCCCACTTTATTGGGTTTGGTGTCCACGATCCTTCGATGCCACTTGTGATAGTATCATCTCCTTTTCCACTACCAAAACTGTTTTTCCATCCAAGCCCCTGTTCTTCAATACTGGCTGCTTCTGGTTCAGGGCCGACAAGCGATGCATCACCAGCACCATGACATTTACCAAAAGTATGCCCGCCTGCTACAAGGGCTACTGTCTCTTCATCGTTCATAGCCATTCTTGCAAAAGTTTCGCGTATATCTTTTCCTGATTTAACCGCACTAGGTTCACCATTCGGGCCTTCAGGGTTAACGTAAATCAACCCCATCTGAACAGCAGCAAGTGGATTCTCTAATTCTCGGTCACCTTCGTAACGCTTATCTCCCAGCCACTCTCCCTCAGCACCCCAATAAATATCCTCTTCTGGTTCCCATATGTCTTCGCGACCGCCCGCAAAACCAAATGTTTTAAAACCCATAGATTTAAGAGCACAATTACCAGCAAGGATCATTAGATCGGCCCATGAGATTTTTCTTCCATATTTCTGTTTGATTGGTAATAGAAGAAATCGGGCCTTATCAAGGTTTGCGTTGTCTGGCCAACTATTAAGAGGTGCAAAACGTTGTGTACCAGAACCCGCACCACCACGGCCATCACCAATTCGGTAGGTACCTGCGCTATGCCAAGCCATTCTGATAAACAGTCCACCATAGTGTCCGTAGTCCGCAGGCCACCAATCTTGTGAGTCTGTCATCAATGCGTATAAATCTTTTTTAATTGCTTTAAGGTCAAGTTTTTTGAATTCCTCAGTATAGTCAAAATCATCGTCCATTGGATTTGATAATTGTGAATGTTGATGAAGAATGTTAAGGTTTAACTGGTTTGGCCACCAGTCACGGTTTGATGTCCCACGGCTTACTGAATGGGTTATTGGACACTTGTTCTCTTTAGTCATATTTTTACTCCTATTAAATTGTAATTTATTTTGTTTGAATTTGTTCTGTTTTACAATCAGAACAAACCACATTAAAATGCACGCTGTAATTAACTAGATTATTCCCTTCAGTCACAGTTTGTGGTACCTTAATTTCGTCCAATTTATCATCAAACAGATCTATAACCTTCTTACACTTAACACAAACAATATGGTGGTGTTGTGTTGTGATCGGATCATAGCGAACAGTATTATGCAAATTTGTAACTATAGAAATCAATCCATTTTGCTCAAAAGTCTCTAAAGTTTTATATACCGTAGCTAGTGTAATAGTATGGTATTCAGTTTTGATAGCTTTATAAATCTTTTCTGGATTTGGGTGTGTTTTATCTTTAAGTAATTCTTTGTAAATGGCCAACCGTTGTGGAGTTATTTTAAGTTTGTTTTCTTTGCATTTCGAGATAAACTGATTGATTTGTTTCGAATAGTTCATATTATAATAAAAATTATTAGTTAATAATACTTATTATTTAGTATAGCTACAACTGGTTTTTAATACAAAACTGCGAGTGAGTAATTTCTTAATTAAGACTACCAAGAATCAAATTGTCCGATTAATTATAGTAGAGTTTTATATTTATTTAATGACATAATAATATTAATAATTATATTGGATTTGCAGAAACAATTGGACACAAGTGGACAGTAATGTACAAAAGTGTAGCACTGTTGTAGCAAACTTTTAAAATCCCTCCTCGTAGAACACTGTCTTCACACGGCAGAGGTCGGCAGTTCGAGCGTGCCATCGCCCACGTTAAAAATCCTCGTCGGTAAATAGGTTTTGTTGACGGGGAATTGCTGTTTTAGGAGTGTAGTTTTAGGCATTTTGCAAAGTGACAGAAGTGGACAGAAATAGCCACAAATGGACACTAAATGACAAAAAAATAGCACAGTTATAGCACACTTTTTTTGGCAACTGCCCTTTAGCTCTCTGTTCCGTTTTTTTCAAAAACGTATCCCAAAACAAACAGCCTAATTTGAGTGTACCAAAAACGGTGGGTTTTGTTACGATTTTATCTCTAATCTATTACCAAATCTTTACTCTTAAATTTGAAGGAATAAAATATTTTGAATTTAGATCAATTTCGAAAACTATATAAAAATCATCTTGGTTATAAATAGGACCAATTGCGCGATACTTTTGCGGTGTATGAATCCTTTTCAACGAGGAAATCTGAAATGCAGGAGTGGCTTTTTCTCTCCAAAACTGTGCATAGGTGATAAAATAATCTCTGATAATCCCTATATACTCTTCTTCTGATAGCGTCGGATGATTATCTTTTAGATAATTTTTTAATGCCAATAGTGAAACCTCTATTCCTCCAATATCAGCAATGTTTTCTTGAAGAGTTGTTTTACCGTCAACAAACAAACTATCTTGGATGGTATATTGGCTATATAGGTTGATTAGAGAGTCGTAGACATTACCCCAATTATTTTTACTAAACATTGCTCCAGAGAATATTTTTTCAAACCAATTAATATAACCACCATTCTCATCATAATTTTTACCAACATTGTCAAAAGCGTGTGTCATCTCGTGACCAATAGTTCTTCCGATTGTCGCAAAAAGATATACAAAGTCAGCTTCATCGATAAAATAGGGATCATATAAAGTCCCAGCATAAATTTTCACTTTATTATCTTGAAAACTGTATCGACAGTCAGTTTCGTATGGTGGTGATTCCCAATCAGTCTTATGTATGTTTCTATCAAGATGGTATTTCTCTGATAGTCGAATATTATTGTTAAAGGAGTCAGTCGAAAGAATTGGAATTTTAGGAAAACTTGATATGTTGGGAGAACCAATCTCAAATTCCATATAATCTAATTTCGACAAAAATAATCTCTTATAGTAGTCTCCAATTTTATCACTATTTTTTATCTTTTTATGATAAGCTGTAGTTAAATATTCTATTAACGTTTTAATTTTTTCTTCTTTTCTTTGAGATACTGTAATTTTTGAAAAGATTATGCCAAAAAGCATTGGATAGTGTTTTTGAACAAGCTCGACCCTTTTTATATCATCATCACTATATTGAATCGAACTTTCATAGAAGTTTTGTAATTGATTTAATATATATAGATGGTCCCCATCAAGGTCATACTCAACTTCGCCCGACAGGATTTCTATGGATTTATCGATTATACTGTCCCAAAGGATTCCCCAATTATTGACAACAAGGGTATTTTCTAATATAACAGTACTGTCTAACCAGTCTTTGTTTGCATATTCGTAAAAATCAGTTATTGGTTCTCTGTTTTGATCGAATACTCTTGTTGTAAAAGAAAGAGAAATTAAAACAGTAGCGAAAAGTACAAGCTTATAAAAATATTTAACCATTAATCATCCCAATAGTATATAAAAAATTACAAATAATATCAGATCATCTTGGTTAATTAAATTAAAAATCAAAATTGCCGATATACTTTTTTTGAATGTAGTCCCAATAACGTGTCCCAAAACAAACGGACTAATTTGAGTGTACCGGAAACGGTAGTCTCTGACACATTAATACGTATCGGTATCTTTCAAGAAATTTATAGCCTAGAAAACGTTGACATATATAGGAATGATTATTTTCTCCTAAAAAGCAAAATAGCCAGTATTGATAACATTATCAGGTCAGAAGCCATGAGTTTATTAAGCATTATTCCATGTTCTGGACTCAGTATAAAATGATGGCGAAAAAGTGTGAATGGTATAATCTGTAAAAGGACAATTTCCGTAACCAAAGCAACAATCGCCCATGGTTTCTTGAGCCATAATCCAATTGCAACCACGATGTTAAATACTAGTAAAACGACATCCAAGATGCGCATGGGAATGGTAATTTCACCGCCCCAGGGGTTGCTAACGAAGCCGAAGGTACTACCGATATGTGCCAAAGCACTTAATCCTAATATGACCGAAAGTATACGTAAGTAAATACCTGTCCACTTGCGACTTACTTTATCCTTTAAAATTGCAATCAGTTTCATTTAAGCCTCGTACTCTTTTATAGCATTTTATTTCAATTTATCAACAATATACTTGAAGGTACAAACCTATCAATTTTATTCCAAGCATATTTACAATTTTAATGACCAAAGAAAAATTTCTAATTGAGTTAAATAATTGTATAAATAAAAATAAGGTTACAACTTTTTTTTGAAGAATTTGATGAGATACAATATTATTACATTGACAAAATATAATTGTGAACTACTTGTCTACTAAAATTATTAATATTTAGTAGAGTATTTCAAATTGAACCATATCATAAATATCAGACCAAGCATAATCCCCGCGAGTCCTTCACCATTTATATAAGAAATATTTCCTTTCATTATACCAGGTACATTTTGGTAGATATTTCCAAGAACAATAGGGTTATAATAATTCCAGGTAAAGTGTAATATCATTGGTGGTAAAACATTTTTTGATAATAAATATGAATAGGAAAAAGGATAAGAAATGACTAGAACAGCAACAAATTGAAGTAAAGTTAATAGTATAGGATTTTCCATGTTATTATGCAGAGCTAATCCATAAATTATTGGTGAATGCCATGTCGCCCAAACAACACCAACTACAAATGATCCCCAAACATTTCCTATTGATTCAGTGAGTTCTTTTAGTAAAAATCCGCGCCAACCGTATTCTTCTCCAAACATTAATAGTAACCCGATGGGAATAAAGATAATAGAACGAAAATCAAATAATCTATATAATTGTGTCCTATCAAATTCTGCAAGATTAGTAACTTTGACTAATAATGCAATAATGCCTAAAAATATTATTGGATAGAAAAAAGAAAATAATAGTGACTTCGCATTTATTTTAACCGTAATTGGATGGAATACCTTTTTAATTGATTGATACCGTATTGAATTAATTGTAATCCCAATAATTGCTGGAAAAAACATACAAAAATGAAATAATCCAACTGTTTTTGGATTTGAAAAGATTATAAAAATATATACCCAGGTTATTAGAAGTGTGAGAACAATAAATAGTATCGAAAATCTGATATTTTTGTCCATGAATTTGAAAACCTCATATTATTCTGTATTATATATGAACTTAATATAATACTAAAAAAATAAATCTTAGTCTATTAATCATTTGACAGTATCTATGAAAAAAGTTGTACAGTTGTAGCACACTTTTTTTGCGTTCTGCCCTTTAGCTCTCTGTTCCGTTTTTTTCAAAAACGTGTCCCAAAACAAACTACCTAATTTGAGTGTCCCAAAAACGTTGGGTTATGGAGCACATTGTGGACACGCTCTTTTATATGCAAGTTAAAGTAAAATCGATTGCAACAGATATTTATTGTGAATATTTTTATTTTAACTTTATGAGTCTAATATGGATAAATCTACAAAAAAGATAACATTATTAGTAGTCGGTCTAAGTATTGGTCTTCTTTTTATGGGTGCATTAAGACATTCAGCTGCAAACGAAAACTTTCTTACACCATTTTCAGGACTTGCGACTCCTGGCTATGTATTAATAAGCGTTCTATTTACGATTTGGTTAGTGCGTGCTGGATTGCCACTTAACAAGTATGGCTTTGGAACGAAACTTAATTTAAAACATATCGGACTTGCGGTAATTGCAATTATAGTGCTCCGAGTATTCGCTTACACCTTAAATCCAATTATTGAAGAGCTATTAGGTGGCCCGCGCAACTTAGAGAGATTCTCAGATGTTGAAGGTTCAACCATGTCCTTTGTGGTACTATTGATTACAAATTGGACTCTTGCAGCTTTTGGAGAAGAATTTGCTTATAGAATATTACTAATGCGTGGATTGTCCTATGTTTTTGGAGACACTCGCAAAGCACAAATAACAGCACTTATATTGCAATCAGTAATGTTTGGTCTGATTCACTCATATCAAGGTTCTACTGGTATTGTAGGCTCTGCATTTAGTGGATTAGTATTTGGTACGGTTACGCTTATTGGTCGTTGGTCTATTTGGCCAGCAGCTTTAGCGCACGGTACGAATAATACTATTGGGATTATCGCTCTTTATTTGGGAGAATCATAGCTATACAGTCAAATATACCCACATTGTGGATACGGTTTCTGTGGATACAGATTACTTGAAATTCTAATTCACCCTCGACAAAACAGAAATTAGCGCTGCCTTACAAGGACAGAGTTCCATTTTCTGTATATCTTCATTAATTTCTTTTTTATAAATAATTACAATTTTCCATTGTATCCACTAAGGAGGTTAAAATGAAAACGATAATTACATTATTACATTCTTTAGTATTGTGGGGATTATGTGGTACTACAATAGCAGTAGGAAGAAGTGTTATGTCTATAGAAACAACATTAATAGTGCACGCAATTGGTGCTCCAATATTTGCTGCTTTTGTATCATTTATATATTTTAAAAGGTTTAATTATACGAGCCCAATCAAAACTGCTATAATATTTTTGTTATTTATAATAATTATGGATGCAGGCTTAGTAGCTCCAGTATTTGAAGGTAATTATGATATGTTTAAAAGTGTATTGGGGACGTGGATTCCGTTTGCACTGATATTTTTATCTACATACGCGACTGGTAAATACATAACCAAAAACGCTTAAATATACCAAAAATCGCCATTGTGGATGTACTTTCTGTGGATGAAAAACTACTGAAAGAATTTCCTCACGACGAGAGATTAACCTTGTAGCGCTGTCTAATTGGACAGTGCTGTGTTTCAATTAGTGTTATTTATCACTAAATTTTAATCCAATTTGGGAGATTCTCATGAATAAAAATTTGTTCCTAATATTGACGCTCATTTTGTTATTATGCTCGTGTAAATTATTCAATTCAAATTCATCTCCAGTAGCAGTATTCACAGTTGTTCCAACAACGGGTACAATTGAAACCGTATTTACTTTCGATGCCAGTGGATGCTCTGATGAGGAAGATGCAACAGACGAATTAATGGTTAGATGGGACTGGGAAAATGATGGAATTTATGATACTGAATGGAGTGTTATTAAAATAGCAACACATCAAAACTATACTCGTGGCGTACATACGGTTAAACTTCAAGTTAAAGATAACGATAGTTCAACTGATGTTTTCAAAGAAACAATAGAAATATTTAATTCAGCACCAACAGCATTATTTTCAATTACTCCTAATGAAGGTTCAACATCAACAATATTTATGTTAGACGCAAACGGCTGTACTGATAACGAAAATGAAACATCGGAATTAATGGTTAGATGGGACTGGGAAAATGATGGGAATTGGGACACTAACTATGATACCTTAAAAGTTATTACACATCAATTTAACTCACCTTCAAATTATACTGTCGCATTAAAAGTTATAGATACTGAAGCATTTGAAGATTCAATAACTAAGTCACTTGAAGTGTCAGCAGAGTGTGGAGCATCTATAACAGAGGATATAATTCTAAACGCCGATTTAGAGTGCTCGACTAATGATTATGATGCACTAAGTATAAATACTTCAAATATTACACTCGATTTAGGCGGTCATACAATTAAAAACACTTCTAATAATCCTAATAAATCCGGTATAGTAGTCTGGGATGTTGAAAACTTAACCATAAAGAATGGGTCAATAGAAGGATTCTTATATGGAATACATATCGGAAACTCATCAAACATTAGAATTGAAAATGTTAAGATAAAAAATCTTAAGATTACCAATCCAAACATCCATGTTTTTGGTATCAATATAGATAATTGTAGAGATTTCAACATAACTAATTGTCGTTTTGAGTATCCTCAAGTATATCATAAAAATGCCATAGCATTGAGCCGTAGCTTTATCAATGTTGACAATATTGTAGTAGTTAGTGGGGGAGTCGGGGTTGATTTTGGTGAAGGAGATGCATGTGGCGGGGAAAGTATTAATAATGGAGGAACAGTGACTAATTCTAAGTTTATTGATTTAAATACAGCTGGTGTTTTGATTCAATGCTCAAATAATACTTTAATTCAGGGAAATGAATTTATCAGAAATGAATTTGGCATCTTAGCATATGGTCATGATTTTGGAAATATTAAAAGTGTTACCATAGAAGACAACTATATTCATGATGGATTCCAGGGTATTGCCTTTTATGGAGTTACAGAATCAATAATTAACAATAACATTATCCAAAATAGTGGCTGGCATGGTATATGGATGAATCAGTGTCATATGTGTGAGTTAGGAATTCAGCCAAATCCATTTTATTCAACAGGAAATACTATATCAAATAATATTGTAACCGGTAACAGTATTGACCTCGCCCATCATGAACAAGCAGTCGGTAATACTTGGATAAATAATACATGTCAAACTAAAGAGGGCGATGAAATTCCTGAATGTACTGATTAAAAATCGTCATTGCGGATACACTTTCTATGGACACAAGTGGACAGTAATAGACAGAAGTGTAGCACAGTTGTAGCACACTTTTAAAATCTCTCCTCGTAGAACACTGTCTTCACACGGCAGAGGTCGGCAGTTCGAGCCTGCCATCGCCCACCCTCTATAAACCTCGTTTCACGACGGGGTTTTGTGTTTTTAAAAAGTGTATTGATTAAGTCAAATAAGGTCAAACAAAGTCAAATAAACCCTAATTAGGTATACACTTTTTAGGGATACGTTTCATTTTTTCAACCATTTTCCAAATTTCAACTTACCTTGAAGGGGTAGGGTATTGGGGTGTATAGTAATTAATGTTAATTTTAAAAAGTATGGATGGATACATATCATTGAATAGTTCAGATAATTTTCCACTACCAGTAAATAGAATCATAAGTTAAAATTATTTTTAGGATTTTTGATGATTTGATGTTGTTTTAATTCTGAAATATGATCATTGTCTACAATCAGTTCTTTCCAATATCTTAAAATAGTTTGTTCTTTAATTGAATATTTTGGTTCAATTCCCTTTAGTAAAAAATCTGCAATCATTTTTGGTTCATTAAAACCTGAAAATTTTCTTGCAGCTGTTGTTCCAGAGCAACGTGCGTTGATTTCAAATATATAAGGTTTGCCGTCTTTTAACCGTAACTGCACATTACAAGCCCCAAAGGGTTTAATTGCTTCCACAGCACGTCTAACTTCAGTTTCTATCAGATCACTTTTAATTGTAAAACATTTGAATGTATCCCCATCCCTTAAAATTCTACGCATAATAATTACACCTTTACAAGAACCATTAAAGTTAATAGTTCCGCAGGTGTATTCATCTCCTTCGATATATTCCATTACTATAAAAGCAGAAATATTTTCACCAATTTTATTGAGTGTTGATTCCCATTCTAGGCTATCTTTAATAAGATACACATTCTTTGATCTAGCACCTCCTACTTTTTGTTTTAAAATTATCGGATAACTCTCCTTATTGGGTTTAAAATTTTCTGCTAAAAAGGTAGCAGGAACATTGATTCCTGCTTTAGTAAGCTGTTCAAAGGTCTGTTGCTTATCGTCAGAAATTGTAATTACCTCGGGTCTGCTTACCACGACTGTTGTTCCAATTTCTTCAAAGAGATGTCTATTTAAAGATAAAGGCATTAACTCCGCATCTATTCCTGGAAACAATAATGAAATATTTTCATTATTACATATATCCATAAGTTTAGGTATATAATTATCTTTGTTTGCATATGGAATTATATAAGATGTTTTTGATGCGTAAAGTCCTGCCGCCAAATATTCTCCATCTAGTGCTACAACATTATAGCCAGAATTTTCTAATGATTTCATAATACTTTGACCGATTCCCCCACCAACTCCAGTGACTGCTATATTCATAATTAAGTATTTTAAGTTATTTTTAATAAGCAATAATATCACAATAATATATTAAACTTACAAAATATAGCAGATAAGTTGGTTTTGTTTATCCAAGCATATGCTGGATGCAAATTGCAGTGACAAACATTGTGTAAAGGCTTTCTATGAAAAATTCTTTCGAAGACCAGATTCAGTACGTAAAGATACTTTGTTCAAGGCATCGCTTAACCAATCCGCAGCTACCTTATCTAGTGAGAGGAAGATTGTCTCTGCTGCATCCCAATGTTTTTGATTACTTTCAGAGCGCTTTATGCTTCGAACAAGGCAGATGACGGGAGTTCGAATCTCTCAACGCCCACCCTCTATTAACCCCGTTTCACGACGGGGTTTTGTGTTTTATGAAAGTATGACGATTAGGTCAAACAAAGTCAAATAAGGTCAAATAAACCCTAATTAGGGATACACTTTTTAGGGATACGTTTCATTTTTTCAACCATTTTCCA
>JBHPEE010000031.1:0-19697 GCA_042577295.1 Fidelibacterota bacterium
CTCCGATATTGTGGGCAACTCTACAGCATAATATGAAATTTGTAACAATCACTCTCTCGGCTGGAAGAGTACAGTCTGCCACTGTCAAAATCTTAATTGATCGTGAGCGGGAACGAGCGGCTTTCAAATCTGCCACATTTTTCAATTTAAGGGCATCTTTACTCAACAAGGACAATAATGAGTTTACGGCATCACTCTACAAATTAAATGAACAAAAGTTGGCATCATCAAAAGATTTTGATAAGACAACCGGTGAAGTAAGCAATAAAAATGTTCTTGCACTAAGTGAATCGCAGGCAAACACATTAAAGACAGAACTAGACGCCGGAACTTGGGAAGTCGTGGATATTAAGGAAAAACCTATAACTTCTAATCCGCGCCCACCATTTACAACATCTACACTTCAGCAAGAAGCAGGTCGTAAATTGCGATTTACCGCAAGGCGTACAATGAGTGTTGCGCAAAAATTATATGAAAATGGTTTCATTACGTACATGCGTACGGATTCAACACATTTATCATCTGAGGCAATTGATGCAATCCGGCAAGAAATTGAACATCTTTTTGGTAAAGAATACCTACCGGATAAACCACGGCAGTATTCTACTAAAGTTAAGAATGCCCAGGAAGCTCACGAAGCAATCAGACCTGCTGGGGCTAAAATTAAATCACTTGCTGATGTAGAAAACAAATTAGATAAAGATGCTGTTCGCTTATATGAGTTAATTTACATACGTTCTCTCGCCTGTCAAATGAAATCGGCAAAACTCAAGGAAACCACAGCTTTAATCAATAATCAAAAAGCTGTATTTAGGGCGAGTGGCAGAGTAATAATATTCCCGGGATATATGCGCGTATATGTAGTTGGCCGCGATGATCCGGATATTCTTTTAGCCGATAAAGAAAATTTATTACCAAATTTGGAATTGAACGAAAATCTTGCATTAATGGAATTAAATGTTGTCGGACAAACAACCCAGCCACCTGCTCGCTTCACAGAAGCTTCACTGATACGTGAAATGGAAGCAAAGGGAATTGGCAGACCATCAACTTATGCTGCAACAATTGATACAATTCTACGGCGTGAATACGCTGGAAAAAACAATGGTAGTTTAGTTCCAACTTACCTTGCTGTTGCTATCACTCAACTTTTAGAAAACCATTTCACATCATTAGTGGATGCAAACTTTACAGCAGAGATGGAAGATGGTCTTGATGCAATATCACGAGGGGAGCTGGAATCACTGCCTTTCATTAAAGAGTTCTATTTTGGTGGAAATGAAACAAGAGGATTGGAAGCAATGCTCGAGGAAGAAGTTGACATTCGTAAAGCTTGCGCCATCGATATAGATACTTCTGAAACGGAACCCATCGTCGCTCGTATCGGGACTTTTGGTCCATATCTAGAGCATAACGGAAATCGTAAATCAATCCCGCTTAGCATACCTCTTGGTGATTTGACCCGCGAGAAGGCAATAGAAATATTGACCAAAGAAGTACAAGATGAAAAAACCCTTGGCAAGGATCCAAAAACCGGCGAAGATATTTATTTAAAAGAAGGTCAATATGGCCCGTATGTACAATTGGGCGACAGCAAAACACGAAAATCCATCCCAAAGGAATTTAATATTGATGACGTTAATCTGGAATTGGCAGTGCGATTATTAGCCCTACCGCGTGAGGTTGGCAAACATCCCGAATCAGGTGAATTAATAACTGCTGATTATGGCCGTTATGGTCCATATCTACGTTGCGGAAAAAAAAATGCACGTATAGAACCTCCCCTCTCTCCATTGACCATCTCAATTGACGAAGCAATTACAGCTTGTACAAAAAAGAAAACCGGATCACAAGAATTAAGGAATTTAGGCAAGCATACTAAAACCGGTGAAGAACTTATCATTAAAACCGGTTTTTACGGTCCTTACATCACCGACGGCAAAGTAAATGCCTCTATACCGAAAGCCAATGATCCAGAAACAATTACGCTTACAGAGGCAGTAGAGTTAATAGATAAAAAACGTGTCGCCGGACCAACAAAACGCCGTCGTAAAAAAAAGAAAAAATAATTATTATGGATATTAAATCAATCGAAAAAATAGTATCACTTTCAAAACGACGCGGATTCATTTTTCAAAGTTCTGAGATCTATGGAGGACTAGCATCAACTTGGGACTATGGTCCGCTTGGTGTTGAAATGAAAAGTAATATTAAAAATTTATGGTGGCAGGATATTGTTACATCGCGACGTAATGTTGTTGGAATGGATGCAGCAATTTTAATGCATCCTGAAGTTTGGGAGGCAAGCGGACACGTACAGAATTTTCATGATCCAATGGTGGATTGCAAAAATTGTAAAGCGCGGTACCGCGCTGATCATATTGATTTATCCAAGCCTTGTGTGCGATGTGGTAAAACAGATTGGACAGAACCTCGTCTATTCAATTTAATGTTCAAAACATCTCTAGGAGCATTAGCTGATTCCGGCGATGAAACTTATCTGCGCCCGGAAACTGCGCAGGGTATTTTTGTTAATTTTAATAATGTAGTTACAACAGCGCGACAAAAATTACCGTTTGGTATAGCTCAGCTTGGTAAGGCATTCCGAAATGAAATAACAACCGGAAACTTTCTATTTCGAACACGTGAATTTGAGCAAATGGAAATGGAATTTTTCATCTATCCAAAAGACGCAAAAAAACAGCTCGAATATTGGTCGCAAGAACGTTTAGAGTGGTTTAAAAAATTAGGTGTACGGGAGGAAAAATTACGTTTACGAGCACACGGAAAAGATGAATTAGCACATTATTCCACGGCTTGTTACGATATCGAATATGAATTCCCTTTTGGGTGGTCCGAACTGGAAGGGATCGCTGATCGTGGAACCTATGATTTGGATCGGCACAATAAGCACGCTCAGAAAAAGCAAACATACTTCGATCAGGTTAATAATCAGCATATTGTACCGTCTGTGATAGAGGCTTCCGCCGGGGTTGATCGTGCATTCTTAGCTTGTTTGGTCGATGCATATACCGAAGAAGAAGTGAATGGTGAACAACGCATTGTCCTTAAACTTTCACCAAAAGTAGCACCAATAACTTGTGCAGTTTTTCCGTTAGTTAATAAAAATGGATTACCTGAAATATCAGAAAATATATTTACTGAAATTCAAACTGAATTCAGCGCCTTTTTTGATCAGGGAGGGTCTATTGGACGGCGTTATCGGAGACAAGATGAAGCAGGTACACCGTTTGGTATAACAATTGATCACCAAACATTAGAAGATAACACAGTAACGCTTCGTGATCGTGATACGATGGAACAAATTCGGATTCCGGCTGACAAATCACTTCGTGAGTTGAGAAAGAAGCTACAATAAAGTTTAGACTATTCTTTTTTTACCAAAGCACATAATTAGGTAAAATGAAAATATTTATTAAATATATACTTCTCACATATTCATTTTTTGCGTTTATCAATGCACAAGAAAATCCATACTATGCAAAAAATGGAATGGTGGTTTCCGCTTCACAATTAGCTTCGCAAGTAGGTGTAGACATTATGAAATTAGGCGGAAACGCCATCGATGCAGCAGTCGCAACAGGTTTTGCACTAGCAGTTACTTACCCTCAAGCAGGAAATATTGGTGGCGGTGGATTTTTAGTCGCACATTTAACTGATGGTAGAGACATTACAATTGATTTCCGCGAAGCTGCTCCAGCGGCGGCTAATCGGGATATGTATTTAAATGAAAACGGTAATGTGATCAAGGATATGTCACTATTTACGCATCGAGCAGTTGGGGTTCCCGGTTCAGTAGCGGGATTACTCACAGCCTGGCATTTTTACGGTTCCACGAATATTTCGCTAAAGCAATTACTAAAACCGGCAATTGTATTGGCAAAAAACGGCTTCTCATTGTCTGAAAGATTTTCTCAAGATTTAAATGAATACAAGTCATTATTTGAAAAAAATAATGGTGCAAGCAAGGTATTTATTCGTGCTGACGGAAATCCCTGGAAGGCAGGCGATTTGCTTATCCAAAAGG
Organism: Fidelibacterota bacterium; assembly: GCA_042577295.1. Taxonomy (GTDB): domain Bacteria; phylum Fidelibacterota; class Marinisomatia; order Marinisomatales; family JAHJCW01; genus JAHJCW01. The sequence continues at coordinate 4,049 of JBHPEE010000031.1, forward strand.
ATTTATCAAAAACATTACAGCAAGTTGCTAAATATGAAATAGGTGGATTTTACAGCGGTAAAATTGCAAAACTAATTATTAAAGAAATGCAAGAAAGTGATGGTCTTATTACATTAAAAGATTTAGAATTATATAATCCAAAGTTGCGTACTCCCATAACGGGTACTTATAAAGATTTTGATATTATATCAATGGGACCGCCAAGCTCAGGTGGAATATTGTTAGTTCAAATGTTAAATATGTTAGAATATTTTAATATTGATTCGATGGAAGTTAATTCAGCTGATTATATTCATCTACTTACAGAAATTGAACGACGTGCGTATGCTGATCGAGCGGAACATCTCGGTGATAACGACTATTGGCAAGTCCCAATTGATATGCTTACTTCAAAAGATTATGCAAAGAGTCGTGCTGAAAGTATTCCACTACAAATCGCAACTCCAAGCAGTGATGTATTTGCCGGAGATCCCTCGGCTTATGAGAGCCGTGAGACGACACATTATTCAGTGATTGATAAAGACGGTAATGCAGTGAGCGTTACAACAACTTTAAATACACCTTTTGGATCCGGAATTTTAGTCGATGGTGCCGGATTCTTCTTGAACAATGAAATGGATGATTTTTCTGTCAAACCGGGCACTCCAAATATTTATGACGTAGTTGGTAACGATGCAAATTCTATTTCTCCTTTCAAAAGACCCTTAAGTTCAATGACACCAACAATCATACTTAAAGATAATAAACCCCATATTGTAATTGGTTCGCCAGGTGGGTCAACGATTATAACTACTGTCTTACAGGTCATTTTAAATGTTATTGAACACAAAATGGATATTGCTGGGGCTGTATCAGTTCCTCGGGTGCATTCTCAATGGTTACCGGATGTTATAATGACAGAGCCTGAAGCAATATCCGATTCCGTAAGAGAAATTATAATTTCTCGTGGACACAAAATCATGCCTTATAAATGGGGACATATAGGCTCGGCTAATGGTATCTTAATTAATGAAAATGGATATTATGGTGGAACCGACCCACGCCGGGAAAACTCAGCAATTGGTTACTAATTGTCCGGCTCTAATCGTTTTCCTAAACTTGTAACAGCGTCTATCTTATATCCGATTGATTTATAGAAATTAATAACTTCTAAATTAGTTGTACGTACCATTATATTTAGTTTCGGACATCCAAGTTCAAACAAGCATATTTCCGCTTTTTTCATCATTTGCTTTCCAATTTCCTGTTGCTGATATCTTGGTTTAACAGCTAAATAATATACCCAACCGCGATGACCATCATATCCGGCCATTGCAGTTGAGATAATTTCATCATTTATCAATCCGACAAGAAATAATTCCGGCTGTACGGATAGTTTGCGTTCAATATCGCGTTGCGGATCATTCCAAGGTACAACAAGGCCACACTCCTGCCATAATTCGATTACTTTTTTTTTATCGGATTCGCGATAGCTTCTGATTACTAAATTCATCTTCGCTAATATTTAAAATCACTTTTACCTATATACTCACGCAAAAGCGATATTCCGGGTACGTATTTTTCGTCCAGATTAACAAAAAAGGATAGAAATAAATCCAAACGCTCAGCCAATCGTTTAACGTTGTCATCTCCTTTAACATTTTTTAATAGTGGGCGGGCATACTTTGCTAAAACCGGCAATTCGTAAACAAGCGAAGAATTAAATATTAAATTCGCTTCTTCACTATGTGGAAATATATTTTTTTCTTCACCCAATCTAACTGATGCCCAGCGTTCTAATGTTTTTTCTGGAGTATAACCACGGAATTTATTATCACGCACTAATCTGCGAAGTAAGCGATTATCCGATGTTGAAATTCTATGATTAGCATCTATGTTCATTTGAGTAATAGCGCTGATGTATAATTTTTCAACTCGATCTTGACCAAATTTGTCCGTTAATTTAGGATTAAGTCCATGGATACCTTCGACAATTACAAAGTCCCAATCTCCAAGCTCCAATTTATTGTCAGTATCTTTACCAATTCCTAAATCAAAGTTGAAGCGTCTTTCCGGTATTGCTTTTCCATCCAGTAATACATTTAACCGATCAATTAATAAATCAACATCAAGCCCGTCAATTGATTCAAAATCTTGTTTACCATCATCTCCAATTGGCAATAAATTGCGGTCGATGAAGTAATCGTCCATTGAAATTGTCTGAGATCGAAAACCATTTACCCTTAATTGAATCTTTAGTCGTTTGCTAAAAGTAGTTTTCCCCGCAGAAGATGGTCCAGCTATTGTGATGACACGTTTTTCTGGGAAACCCGATACTATCTCATCGGCAATATCACTGATCTTTTTTTCATGAAGACCTTCGGCAACCCAAATCAATTCTTTTATTTCGCCGTTATCAATAGAATCATTCAAATCACCAATTGTAGAAATTCCTAATATTTTACTCCATTTCTGATGTTCTTCCATTGTTGCAAATAATTTTGGTTGATCATGGAAAGGGGCAACTCCATCAGGATGTAGAAATGTGGCAAATCTTAGTAGGAATCCATCATTATATTTTTTTAATTCAAATTTTTCTAATTGGGATTTATTGCTTATTAGCGGTTCGATCATATAATCCCAATATTTTCCGTTAAATTTTGCTATCGGTATTTGATCACCCTCCCAACGTTTTGCAATTGTTAATTTACTGTGTGAATTAAATCTATGCAGTTTTTCGATAAATTTCTGCTTGGGCCATAATTTAAATGTTATTGGTTCATCGTTTTTAATCCATTCTCGCATCAAATTTTCTAATTTTTGTAATTCCTCCACTGAAATGGGATCAAAATTGACATCATGACAGAAGAAACTATTTCCAAAAGAATGTTCAATGACCAGTAATCTATTAGGGAATACTTTCTTAAAAGCACCAGAGAGAAAGAACGCTTGGGTTGCATGTATTGAAGATAATATTGCCATATCAATTATTCACCTATAATTTTTACTAGAACACGTTTCTTGCGACAACCATCAAATTCACCATAGAATATTTGTTCCCAAGTTCCAAAATGTAATTTTCCGCCAGTTATGGCGATGACAACTTCGCGGCCCATTATTTGTCGTTTATGATGTGCATCACCGTTATCTTCACCAGTACGATTATGATCATACTGATCAATCGGGGCATGTGGCGCTAACTTCTCTAACCAGCACTTATAATCTCTATGTAATCCTGATTCATCATCATTAATAAAAACAGATGCAGTAATATGCATTGCATTTACCAAACAAAGTCCTTCTTGTATACCGCTTTCTAGCAGCGCTATCTCAACCTGAGAAGTTATATTTACAAATTCCATCCGCTCTTGGATATTAAAATATAATTCTTTATAAAATGATTTCATTCTATCTTCAAAATATCAATTTAATCTATCGAATATTAATTGTACAAAAACCGATGTTCCGACTAAAAGTGCTCGTTCATCAAAATCGAAATGTGAACAATGGTGCGGTACAGACATTAGTTCTTTGTCAGACGGGGCAGATCCGATAAATAAAAAACATCCGGGAATCTTTTGTAAATAATAGCTAAAATCCTCAGCTACCATCGTTAAATATGGCTCAACAACGTTATCTCCAACAATTTTGTGAGCAACTTTCTGAACGACTTGTGTAGCATTTTCATCATTAATTGTCGGAGGATATCCATCTTGATAGTCCATCTCTATTTTGGCTCCAGTTAATTTAGCAACTCCAGCAATTATTTCCTGCATGCGAGTTTTTACCATTAATCTATTTCCTTCTGTCTTTGCCCGTACTGTTCCGCTCAATTTAACTTCATCGGCTATAACATTAAAACTATGACCACCCTCTATTTTTCCAACGGTAACCACTGTACTTTGTAATGGATCTGTATTGCGACTAACGATAGTCTGAAAACTCATTATTAAATTTGATGCGGCTACAATTGCATCTACCGTGCCTTGCGGTGCTGCTCCATGTCCACCAATACCTATAATCGTAATATCAAAAATATCTGTCGCTGCCATAATGATTCCCGACTTAACTCCAATCTCTCCATACGGTTGGTAATTCCACAAGTGCATACTATATATTTCATCAACATTTTCCAAGCATCCATCCGCTATCATGTAGCGTGCACCACCCTCACCTTCCTCTGCCGGTTGAAAAATAAATCTAATATTTGTGCTTAAACTATCCCGGTTCTGACCTAATATTTTTGCCGCACCTAATAACATTGCCATATGCCCGTCATGGCCACAAGCATGCATTATACCTTCATTCTGAGATTTAAAAGAAAGATGTCCGGTTTCTTGAATCGGCAATGCATCCATATCCGCTCGTAATGCGATTGTTTTCCCGCCGTTTTTGCCATGTAAATCACCAATAACACCGGTTTTACCTATTCCATATCTAACCTCAATTCCATAAGATTTCAATTTTTCTGCAATTACTTTCGCTGTACGATTTTCCTTAAATCCAAGCTCAGGATGCTTATGGAAATCCCTCCTATTTGCGATGATATCATTTTTAATTGCGTTCACCTCGGGTAAAATTTTAATGCTCATAAAAATTCACCAATGTTTTCAATAGTTGCACCAATCAGTTTGGCAAAATCATTTTTTGTGCGATTGGCTGTTTCAATTACTTCATTATGAGTTAACGGTTGATCTAAAATTCCCGCAGCATAATTTGTGATAGTAGAAATACCGATTGCTTCAATTCCGAGTTGTTCAGATGCTTGTAATTCAGGGACCGTACTCATACCAACAGCGTCACCACCTAAATTTCGAATATATTCAATCTCAGATGGTGTTTCGTATCCGGGTCCTTGAGTCCAGCAGTAAATTCCTTTCTTGATTTTAACATTTGTATTTTTACTCGCCATATCAACACAATCCAATAATTGTGATGATATGTTATTTTCAATTTTTGGTGTGGATGAACTTTCTCTAAATGTACAATCAGCATAACCATTAATCGCCATAAGCGAGCCGGGATGAATACTTTTTTTAACAGAACCTGCGGCATTCGTGATTATGATATACTCAATGCCAAGCTTATAAAATAGTTGGATTGGCAACGTGACAGTTTCAATATCGTGACCTTCGTAATAATGGAATCGCCCTTTGGCGGCAATTAGAGGAACATCGTTAAAATTTCCAATTACAAATTCGCCGGTATGACCTTCAACGGTAGGTTGTGGATAGTTAGGGATTGCATGATAAGGAATTACAGTTGGTGTTTGTATTTGTTCAGTAAAACCTCCTAGCCCTGAACCTAAAACTACCGCCACTCCTTTAGTAAAACCGGAACGACTTCCAACATAATCAACCATTTCTAACATTGAATACTTCATAAATTAATTTCCTATGTTACAACCAATTGTCCGCAACCAGCATTTATATCTGCGCCCTTGCTCCATCTGGTAGTAATCGTAAAGGGAGCATTTGAAAAATTACTTAAAAATTCACGAATTTTTTCATTACTCGGACGTCTAAATTTACCCCCAATCTCGTTATAAGGAATTACATTCAATTTACACGGTATATCACTAATTAAATTGATTAATCGTTTTGCATCTAGTTCCGAATCATTAACTCCTGTTAAAAGCACATATTCAAAAGTGACAAGATTCCTTGTTTCATCATTGTAATATTTTATTGATTCGATTAATTTATCAATTGGATACTTCTTTGCAATTGGCATAGTTTTTAATCTTTGTTCTTGTGTTGAGCCATTCAAACTAATAGCCAATTTATACCTGTGTCTCTCCTTTGCGTATTGTATTACTTGGGGAACTATTCCTGCTGTTGAAATAGTGATCTGCCGCGCACCCAAATTTATCCCATCAGGATGATTTAACAAATCGGCCGATTTAATTACATTATCATAATTTAAAAACGGTTCACCCATCCCCATAAACACTACATTTGTAATGGGTTTTTCCGATTCTTTTAATAATAACAAATACTGTGCAACAATCTCACCAACGGTAAGATTTCTTATAATTCCCATTGTGCCGGTAGCGCAAAATTCACATCCTAGGGCACATCCAACCTGAGAAGAAAGACATATCGTAATACGTTTTTGCTCTTTCATCAGAACAGCTTCAATTTTTTCTCCATCTTGACATTCTAATAAATATTTCCGTGTCTTCGCCGATTTACTTCCGGTCACCTTCAATAATTTTAGTGGATTTAGTATGTAATTGTCAGCAAGGCTCTCTTTCAACTGCTTAGGAATATTCTCCATTTCATCCAATGACTGAACATTACGTTTATATGTCCAATTAAAGATCTGCTCAGCCCTGTACTTTGGTTTATTATACTTGGTTGCAATAGAAATAAATCCGTCTAAACTCATTCCAATGAGTGATGATTTAATATTTTTTCTATTCGATGGCATTATAAAACATTAATTATAGAAAGAAAAATCCCCCAGTAGGGGGATTTTTCATCGTTATAAAAAAATCTTTAAGTTACATTTCTTTTGATTTATCAAAGTATTCCTGTGCCCTGTCTGTATCGCCTTGACGCAATAAAACACGAGCCATAGCTCTGTAATGTTGTGGGTTTTCAGGTTCCATATCAATTAGCTTGAGATAAAAATACTCTGCGCGGCTCCACTTTTCTGCATTTTCAAATGTTTGTGCAATTCCACGCAGTGCATCTATATCATCAGGATTATAATCATACGCCAAAGAAAAATTATCTTCAGCTTGCTGAAAATCTCCAAGCTGCATATTTAGGACACCGAGATTATAATATAAATCGGCTTTTAAGTTGTTATCAGTCTCTTTTGCAATTGCATCCTGGTATGTTGCTAAGGACATTTCTTTATCGCCAACATCATAATACATCTGAGCTAATTGACGTCTAGCTAAGCTATTTGTTGGATCAATACCTACGGCTTGTTTATAATAAATTAATGCTGATTCCTTATCATCGGTGTTTGAATACATATTACCGGCCGTCATATTCAAATCAAAGTTTCCAGGATCTTTGGCAGTACCGGTGGTTACAGCATCAAGTGCACCTTCTAAATCACCGCTAGCAAACAAGCAATTCGATAAGATTCCATAAGCTTGACCATTGTTCGGATTTACTTCGATAGCCGTTTTAAAAGATGCAATAGCATCTTGCAATATTGGCGAATCTTGACCCTCGCCGAATTTACGGAATTCATTAAAGAAGCTGATGCCTTTATTATAAATGGTTACCCAATGTCTTTCTTGAGCTTGCGTAACATAATCTGATACCGTTCCACCTTGCAAGATTACTTTTTCTCCTCCTAAGCTTAGGGCTTTATCAAACATTTCATTCATTTTGCCCCATTCTTGTTTCTGCCCATAAATCAAATCACCCAATAGATACGGTATTTCGGGATTCTCGGGTTCTACTGCCAATGCTTTAACTAAATAAATTTCGGCGTTATCCCAATCTTGCTGCTGAATGTACAATTTTGCGGAAGTTAACTCTTCGCTAGCACATCCAATTAGTAATACTAATATCAAACTAAACAGTGCAATTCGTATGATTTTAGTTCTTGTCATAATATCCTCTTGTATTTGAAATAATAAATTTTAACTCACGAAATTAAAAGTAACTATACTGTTTTTCAAGCTGTAACCTTGTCTTGTAAAAATATTTGCCGATTTTCAATTTCGGCAACTGTTGCTATTTCTAAGGCATCAATTCCGACACCCTCCACGCAGATTGATGCTAAAGCCGAACCTAAAACTAGGGCTTCTTTGTAGGTTTTACCTTGCGCCAGAGCCGATATAAATCCGCCACCGAACGTATCCCCTGCTCCGGTTGGATCAACCACTTTACTAATAGGATATACACCTATTGTGATTTTTTCATCCATATTATTATATAGCGTGGCTCCCTTGCTTCCTTGTTTAATAACTACTATAGGAGGTCCTAATCCAATTACTGTTTTTGCTGCATCATCCAAGTTCGAACACTCCGTTAGCATTTCGGCTTCGCTTTCATTAATCAATAAGATATCGGATTTGCTTAAAACGTTTAACAATTCATTATGTGTTGTATCAATCCAAAAATTCATTGTATCGATTACAATTGTCGGATTCGCCTGACATTGATCAATAACTGAATTCTGCAAACTCGGATGAATATTTGCTAAAAATACATATTGTTGATTTTTATTTATTGTTGATAATTGCGGATTAAATTCTCTAAACACTCCCAGTTCCGTAAATAGTGTATAGCGGTCATCAAAGTTATCATGATAACGCCCGCCCCAACTGAATGTTTTTCCCTGTTCAACCTTAAGATCGGTCAAGTTTGCCGCATGTTTATTATAAATATCATGACCGTATTGTGGAAAATCGTTTCCAATTATCCCAACAACATTTACATCGGAATATTTTCCTGCAGCAATAGTAGCGTAGGTGGTGGAACCACCAAGTAAATTTTCGTATCGTTCATTTCCTATTTCGATAGTATCGATAGCAATTGAGCCAACAATTAATATTGAATCGCTTTTCATAAGGGGCGCATTTTACGAGTTTTTACATGGAACATCAAGAATTCTCAGACTTTATTTTACACTTCAAATTATCGTAACTTTCTGCCCTATTATGTTGTATTTTGATCATAGCGCCACTACTCCGATCGACCCAAAAGTGTCTGCCTTAATGCAAGAAGTGGCTGACAATCATTTTGGCAATCCATCAAGCATACATAAGTTTGGACAAAAAGCACGTACTATCATAGAAAAATCCAGACGGCAAATTGCCGATGCCCTTGGCGTAAAATCACGGAATATTTTATTTACCGGTGGAGGTTCAGAAGCCAATAATATGGTCTTACAAAATTTATTGTATTCTGACAAGAAACATGTCATTACTTCATCAGTTGAACACCCGGCAATTTTAAAAGTATTAAAACATTTAAAGAACTTTGGTATCAGTTATACTATCGTTCCGGTAGATAAATTTGGATTAGTTGACCCAATCAATATCGAATCCGCTATTCGTGAAGATACAGCATTGATCTCAATTATGTATGCCAATAACGAGGTTGGTACAATTCAACCAATTGCCGAAATCACCGAAATTGCTCATAAAAATAATATCCTATTCCATTCCGATGCTGTACAAACACCCGGCAAAATTCCTTTAAATATCAATAAAATTGATATTGATTTGATTTCATTTTCAGCACACAAGTTCTACGGTCCCAAGGGCGTCGGCTTTTTGTACATACGTGATGGAATCAAATTACATCCGATGATAGTTGGCGGTGGGCAGGAGAAAAAACTTCGCGCAGGGACAGAGAATACGCCTGGAATTGCCGGTCTGGGATTGGCAATGGAAATGGCTATTCAAAACTTGCCTCATGTACAAAATCATCTATCAAAATTAGAAAATCATTTTAAAAGACAATTGTTGAAGATTTATCCTAAAGCAATATTTAATGGTCATCCTGAATTGCATCTTCCCGGGCTTGTTAGCGTGACGATACCTTTAGTTACAAGTGATTTACTTTTAATTAATCTTGACATGAAAGGTATGGCTGTTTCAAGCGGGTCAGCTTGTTCATCGGGAACCGTAAAACCATCAGATGTTCTGAAGGCAATGCATCTTAGCAACCAAAATAATATATCAACCCTGCGTATAAGTTTTGGGAAAGGTAATACAACAGAAGAAGTTGATATGTTAATTGATACCTTTGCAGAAATTATTAACAATTACAGCCGGAAACGATAATGTTTAAACAAGTAGTTGTTGGCATGAGCGGTGGTGTAGATAGCTCAGTTGCCGCCTATTTGTTAAAGGAACAGGGCTATGAGGTTCAGTGTATATTCATGAAGAATTGGGAAGATGAAGATGATGAATTTTATTGTTCCTCCGAAGAAGATTATAATGATGCATTACAAGTATGTGATCTATTAAACCTACCTCTGCATTCAGTTAATTTTTCAAAAGAATATCGTGAAAATGTTTTTAAATATTTCCTTGAAGAATATAAATCAGGACGTACTCCAAATCCGGATGTTTTATGCAATAAAGAGATAAAATTTAAATTTTTTATGGAATATGCTCTCAAATTAGGAGCCGATGCAATTGCAACCGGGCATTATGCCCGTATTAATAAATCAATTGATGGTTTTCAACTGTTAAAAGGAATAGATAAAAACAAAGATCAAAGTTATTTCTTGTATTTACTTGGACAAATAGAACTATCCAAAACACTATTCCCTATTGGTGAAATGAATAAATCAGAAGTTCGAGGATTAGCAGAAAAAATTAATCTGCCAAATGCTCGCAAAAAAGATAGTACCGGAATCTGTTTTATTGGTGAGCGTGATTTTAAAGCATTTTTACAACAATATTTACCTACTCAACCGGGGAATATAATTACAACCAACGGAAATGCTGTTGGACAACATGACGGTTTAATGTATTATACGCTCGGACAAAGAAAGGGAATTGGCGTGGGCGGCGGTCACGGTACAACTGAAGAACCGTGGTACGTTGTAAAGAAAGATTTGGATAATAATCAATTAGTAATAGGTCAAGGGCATGATCACCCTAACCTGTACAGTAGAAATATTAAAGCCGGGCAATTACATTTAATAACATCTGCACCAAGTATTCCTTTTGAGTGTACTGCAAAAATACGGTATCGCCAAAAAGATCAAGGGTGTACAATTATTTCTATAAAAAATGGAATTGCAAGTATTAACTTTTATGAAGATCAATTTGCGCCAACTCCGGGACAGTCAATTGTATTTTATGATAGTGATCAATGTTTAGGAGGGGGAATTATTGAGACTGTTTAATTATTAACCACGAAGATACAAAGGGAAAAAATATTAAACGATTAGTAATCTGATCTTACAAGAGTTTGAATCCTTTGTAAAGTTTTATAAAATTATATCTGTGGCTCTGCAGTAAATTATATATATGGAAATGGTTAGAAAACAAAATTTAGCAACAATAATTATGGCAGCCGGAAAAGGCACGAGGATGAAATCCGATTTACCGAAAGTTCTGCATTTTATTGACAATAAACCAATGCTTATTCATGTAATTGATTTAGCGCGTCAACTCAATTCTGAAAGAATTATCAATATTCTAGGACATAAAAATAAATTAGTGATTGAAGCAATCAAATCTGAAAACGTTGAGTATGTAATCCAAGAACCTCAATTAGGTACGGGACACGCCGTACAACAAACAGAATCATTATTAAGAGATTTTACTGGAGATGTTCTCATTCTTTCAGGCGATGTACCGCTTTTACGAAAATCTACAATAGACAAGATGCTAAAAATGCATCGTGAAACGAATAATGGAGCAACTGTATTAACCGCGATATTTGAAAATCCTCATGGATATGGTCGTGTGATCAGAAAAAATAATGATACTTTAGATTTCATCATAGAAGAGAAAGATTGTAATGAGGAACAACAGAAAATTAAAGAGATTAACGCCGGTATATACATATTTAAAGCTAAAGAATTATTTCCTGCTCTGAATAAAATTGAAAATAACAACAAACAAAATGAATATTACCTCCCTGATGCACTGAAATACATCGCAAATGCGCAACAAAGCATTGCCTTGCATATTACCAATGAACCAATAGAAATTTCAGGCGTTAATACAGTTGAACAATTAAGGGAATTGAATTTAATTTTCAAGAAATGGTATGGTTAAAAAAATAAAATATATTATCGCATTAATTACCATAATCTCAATTGGTTTGGGACAGCTAAAATCAGATCTTTCGCAAAACAATGCGATATTCAATAATCCGGTCGGTTCCAATGGTTCTATTATTTCATTATTTGATCCAAGCAGGTTTAGTATGAGTCATAGTTTTTCGATGAGTATGCTAAGCATGAATAGCCAATCGATTGGAGTTGCAAGTTATACAAATAATATGAATTTTTTACTGCGCGATAATCTACAATTGCGAACGAATGTGACTTTTATGCAACCAAACATGATTTCATCCAATACGCCAAATCCTTATTCAAACAGTCAATTATATTTTAATACGGCACTTGATTACAGCCCTACAGAAAATACTCATTTCCAAGTAAGTTTTGGAAATTATCCAATGTATAGTAGATATCAACCATCACCATTTCAATTAAATCGTGGTTATTAATTGTTCACAGATTTAATAAATGCCTAAGAAAAAATCTGATTCACAGACAAAATTAGTCTACAATATTTTAATTGTTGTTCTGGCAATTGTTATCGTTGGATTTATTTATTCTTTTGCTCAAAAGCATTTTAGCAATGGTGTAACCTTGCAAAATCCGCAACTTAATGAAGTTCAAAAAACACAATTAGCTATCGATTTATATGAAGAAAATCCAATCTCAGACATTAAAATTGAAATTCTAAATGGTTGTGGAGAAAAAGGGATTGCTGCCAAAATATCCGATTTTTTACGCACTGAACATATCGATGTTATACGTTCGGAAAATGCGGATAACTTTGATTATGAGAAGACAATTCTTATTCAACGTTCTTATGATTTTTCTAACCTCAAAACAGTTGCAAGAATCTTAGATTTTGATATACATAACGAAGAACAGGTTATGACCCAACCAAGCTTAACAGCAGATATGGATCTCACACTTATTCTAGGTAAGGATTATCGCTCAGTAAAACCCATTAAAGTATATCTTGCGAATCTACAATAAAATTGCCAACTACAACCAAATCATCAACCTTGCAGAAATCGATTGAATCCACTCAATTAGCAGAGATTATCGGTAAATTAACATTGACAAAAAAAGCTGAGAATGTGCTCTCAATTGATGTGAGAAAAGTATCAAGTTCAGCAGATTATTTTATAATTTGTTCTGCCGAAACCGGAATACAGGTAAGCGCCATTGCTAATGCTGTTAGAAAAGGCACTCCCGCTAAACCTTGGCACATTGAAGGGCTCAATAACCAGAACTGGGTTTTGTTAGATTATATAGATGTCGTTCTACACGTTTTTAAAACTCAAACACGAGAATTTTATTCATTAGAAAAACTTTGGGCCGATGCGCCTACGGTCGAAATAACCGATGAACCTCAAAAGCATTGTCAATCACCATCTAATTGATGCCCTTGAAAAACTTAACTTAGCAGTTGAGTCTTTCGATATATCTAGTTCGAAAAATCCGAAATTTGGTGATCTTTCTACAAATGTAGCATTAATCCTTAAAAAACATATCGAAAAAAATCCGATGGAAATTGCTAAGGATATTGAAAAAGCCATACTAATTGATAATTCCGTTATTTCCGAAGTAAATGTAACGCTGCCTGGATTTATCAATTTTAAAATAAATCCGAGTTATTATCAATCAGTTGTGCAGCAAATTATTAATAAGGATGAAAATTTCCATTCTGGTGAGTCCGGCAAAGGAAAAACAGCTAACGTGGAATTTGTCAGTGCCAATCCAACCGGACCACTATCAGTTGGACACGGTCGTCAGGCAGTTATTGGCGATACGATAGCAAATATTTTACAGTGGCACGGCTACGATGTTACTCGTGAGTATTACTATAATGATGGCGGAAAACAGATGCGTACTTTAGCAAAATCTGTTGAAGCTCGATACTTTCAAGCAATCGGCAAAGATGTTGAATGGTCTGATGATTTCTACCAAGGTGATTATATTAAAGATATTTCCAAGGATATAGTAGTAGAATTCGGTGAGGAGGTTAAAGCTGATGATATTATTTTTCGTAAGACTGCAGAAGAAAAAATTTTTTCTAATATCCGTAAAACCTTAGAAAATATCGGGATTAAGCACGATATTTATTCCAACGAAAAAAACTTCATTAAATCGACGAATATAGACGAAACAATAACTGCACTTCGCAATAATGATTTAATATATGAAGAAGACGGCGCAACTTGGTTTAAAACAACCTCCTTAGGTAAAGACCAAGATCGCGTACTAATTAAAAGTAGCGGGGAACCGGCTTATAGGCTACCGGATATTTTATATCATCGCGATAAGTTTGAGCGTAAATATGATTTACTTATAGATATTTTTGGTGCCGACCACATTGATTCATATCCTGATGTAATTTCTGCATTAGAAGCCATAGGATATGATACGTCCATTTTGATTGTATTAATACATCAATTTGTGACTCTGACAAAAGGTGACGAAAAAGTGAAAATGTCAACACGGAAAGCTGAATTCGTTACATTGAATGAGTTAACAAACATGGTGGGTAAAGATGTTGTCCGGTATTTCTTTATAATGCGAGGCATGAACACACATCTCAATTTTGATATAGAATTAGCCCAGGATCAATCAGACAATAATCCTGTCTATTATTTACAGTATGCCCATGCTCGAATTTGCAATATCATTCGCCATGGCGAACAGCAAGGAATAATATTCAACAAGGATTTTAATTCATTATTACTGATTAAAGACGCAGAAATTGGATTATTGAAACAACTAAATTACTTTCCTGACATAATGGAAACGGCTCTTGAATCATTAGAACCACGCACTATAGTTAACTACCTGCAGTCTGTGGCGACATCATTCCATAAGTTTTATACTGAATGTCACGTAATTACTGACAACCATGCACTGTCCTTAGCACGATTAGCATTAGTATTAGCTGTAAAAAATATACTTTCTAAAGGATTGGCAATATTAGGTATTAGCGCTCCCGAGCGGATGTAATCCGCCCTCTCATAAATCAAACATAAAACTAAGAAAAAAGCACCGCAAGGTGGCTGTTAATTATTTAAAATCCACCAAAGGGTGGATTTTTTTGTGGAGGCAGGGAGAGTCGAAACTACACTTTTTCATGTTTAATATTTAGTTAGAGAATAAAATCCTATAATTGTTGATAATATTGAATATACGGTAATTTAAAGTAAATAATATTTTTATGTTCTACGAACGGTAGTTTCCCCAAGCTAACCCAATTTTGTATAGTTTTCTTTTTTCTACCAAATAAACTAGCCACCTGATCCGTAGTCATCCATACAGTATACAACTCAAAATCTCTTTCTGCAAAAGATGTATTAATTTCAGGCCTAACTTACTTGTCTTTAAGAGGAAAATTACCTCCGACCCGTTCATTGCGAATGAACTGTGATGCTAGAAATTTTAATTACTTTTTAACCAATTTTAAAATCTTAATACAATCCCACCACAATTAAAACTTGTGGCGATTTAGATCCTTTTTTCCAGCAAATAAGTGCATTCCAGGCTGTGATTATGAGATGCTATTTATAAGGATTTTATAGACTGGCAATATAACGGGTGTTATGTGCCCAATATAGATGTATTTTGGTTGGTCGTATAGCCAATTTATTGATAAATATTGCCAATTCCATCTTCTACTTCAAGCGATTTAATAACCTCAACAATTTGTTTGTTAAAAATCCAAACTGTGAAAGATAAGGCGACGAGTTGATTACATGAGCCTATAACTGCTGGTATTAATGGTATATCGTTGGGGAAGATAGCTAATAGCTAATATTCTTTATTTTATTGTAATTTTGCTTAACTTTTCTTAAATATTCTATAAGAAACCTTTTACCTACATACTGATACCAAACGCGAGGATGCCACAACGGTAGTGACAGCTCTCTCAAAGCAGGATGATTCAAGAGCCGTTTCC
>JBHPEE010000032.1:0-19125 GCA_042577295.1 Fidelibacterota bacterium
CTGCAAGAATACAAAGTGTAAACAAATATACAAATCCAAAATATTGGAGCCTTATAAATGAATTTAAAAATCAAACTGGCTTTGGTTTAGTGGTGAACACAAGTTTTAACGTTCGTGGAGAACCAATTGTATGTACACCCAATGATGCATTCATATGTTTTATGCGTACCGAAATGGACTACATAGTAATTGGAAATTATTTATTTGATAAAAATAAACAGAAAATATTAAAAGACGATTCAGATCGGGTGGAAGATTTTGAATTGGATTGATTTTCAGAATAGTAACTAATTTGTATATTGTGCTTTATGTCATACTTATTTGTCGATGTTAATATTCGTCGATTGATTTAAATAGTACATACGCAAGAACGCTTTGTATTATAAGTTGCGTTATCATCAAACCATTATACGTCTGAGTAATTGTCCAAATGACTACCCCAATATATGCAATTGATAAACCTATTTTCCCCCTATTAATCTACCAATGATTTGAATAACACATAGACTAATTTACCATATTAATACAGATCCTAAAAAGAGACTTGCTACTTGTATTTCCATAATATTTCGCCTCCTATTTTTTTTAATGATCATTATTAGAATTAATTTTTGTTGTGCTACATAAATTTCTTGATAATATGCTTTTTGGGTTGCTGGAATAATCGATCTCGAGCTTTTTACCAATACAATAATTTTTATATTTTTTTCTTGACCCGCATGGGCAAGGATCATTTCTGCCAACTTTATAAACAGTCATTTGATACTTTCCATTTTATTATTTTAAGACATAATCCTATTATTCTTCTCTTAGCAAAGCTGTAATCATCTTCTCAACTTCGATTCCTGTCTTATACCACTTGATTCGTTCCTCATCCCAAGATTCGCCCCTATCAGGCGTAATGGTCATATCGATTTCCAGATACAAATAAAGGAGCCTTAAGTGGAATCTTTATTGTTGGGGAGTCAATTCTTTAATCTAGGTCGGAATAATAAACTTTGAATAACGATAAATATAGCATAAAGATTAAAATTAAATCTAGGTAAGCCATAGAACAAAAAAGTTAATAAAAAGGAATAAATCAATATAAATAGAATAAATGGAGAATAATCCTTGAATAAAGTGTTTTTATAGAGTGAATAAGCGGTTAAGGAAAGTAAGGTGAAATGAAATACGAAAACTACAATATTTATTATTCTATCCTTCTTAAGTGGGAAATAATAATCGCTAAAGTAATTTTCTAAATTAAGTTTACACATGATCTCGGGGTTTGATGTATAAATGTCTATGGTAGGAGGAGGAACGATTAGTTTTAGAAATTTGCAAGGCAATACATTAATTTTTCCCCAAAAATTAGTTTCCCATTGATACCTCCACATTTCAAAAAACAACTTGTCTTTTTTCAATATTCTATTGACATCTATGGTATCCTTTTCAAGAATTTGGAATTCTTCTTGAAATCGTTCTGGTATAAATTCTCGAAAATTAAAAGCATCAATATAATGCAAACCTCCATCAGTTAACACACCACCATACATATTTTCATGCAATGAGTAGTTTGTTAGTTTAATATCATCATAAATCAAATAGTTTTTCTGTAAGTTGAAACATAATAAAACAAGTGGGAATGAAATGTAAAGTATTGCTTGTTTAAAACGGAATTTTTTGAATAGCTGAAATGCTACTAGGGCAATTAAAATAATAAATTCATATCTAGTTAGTATCAATAAGCCTGATACAATAGAAAATGTGATTACTGAACTGTTAGTTCTTGTTATTGTAAATCTTAACCATAGAGAAATAATGATAAAAACCAAGCACGTTGTGAAGAATTCAGGAAAAACACCTCCATCGTTCAAAATGAAAAAGATTGGATTTAAATACGTAAATAAAAATATGGAGAATAACATAGAATATGATTTATATTTTTTAAACAACTCAAAGGAAAGAAATGAAATCGCAAAAAATAGAAGTATCCATTGAGTTATGACAATGTTGGTTGGGATTAACATTGTGAGATAACTTATTAGATAAAAAAATATTGGATAAACTGGGGGATTAATTGAATTTGTTAGAGCTTCGAAATATATGTGGTTCCTATATTGTAAAGCATGTTCAATATATCGTAAATCATTAGCTAATGTGGCATAATGAAATCGAACATTATTATTAAAGTAAGCAGTAAGTATTATTAAAATTATCGTCAATGAACAATTGATAATTAATATAGGGAAGAACTTCTTTATCATTGGCGATATATTGTTCACGATGTTACTTTTTTCCCTATATTAAAATCTGAAATACAAAAATTCTTGTCCACCAATATCACCCCAAAGTATAATGGCAGTAAGGCAAACAAAAATAAAAACTGAATCAGTAACTATCTCAATAATAGAAGATGGAACATGTTCTATTATTCGTTTTAAGAACGGTTTGTTAGAAATAACTAAAGTAGTAAGAATAATAAGTATGTAACTAATATTTGAAGACGTCAAGAAATTTTTAGAAGTATTTGCTATAGACCAATCAGAAAATGCCACTATACTTTTTAACATTGCAACAAGTTCAGACAAGTTGTCTGTTCTGAAAATTAACCACGTAAGTGAAATTATAATAAAAAACAAAGTTGTCCTACATAACCGAAAAAGTCTGACGATAAACAACGATCTGTTGACACTAATAGTCAATGGTAATTTTCGTCTGAAAAAGTCCTCCAATAGATATAGAAATGCATGTGTTGCTCCCCATATGATAAAATTTGTAGTTACTCCATGCCAAAATCCGCTAACTAAAAAAGTAATTAGTATCGAATTGAAGAATAGTAAATATATTTTTTGTTTTCGTCCACCCAAAGGAATGTAAATGTAGTCTCTCATCCATTTGGACAAAGTAATATGCCATCTATGCCAAAAATCTTTAAACGATTTTGAAACGTACGGAGAATTGAAATTGATATTAATTCTGAAACCTAAAATTCTACCTGCACCAATTGCAATTAATGAATAACCCCAAAGATCAAAGTAAATTTGCCATGAGTAGAGTAACGCGGCTAATGAAATTGAAAGCCCATCTTGCTCAAAATATGAATTGAAAATTGGTGTGGCGATTATTGAAATTTTATCTGCTATTATTAGCTTACAAAAGTAACCCCACAACATTGTTTTCAAACCATTTACGATATTATCAGCACAAAAATATTTCTGAGAAATAAACTGCGGAATAAGTTCGCTTGCTCTATGAATTGGACCCATAATAGACTGAGGAAATAAAGTAAGAAAAAGTGATACTTCATTGAAACTAATCGTCCCATTATATTTTCTATTTTGAACATCTACCAATAAACTAATCGCTTGAAGTGAGTAAAACGAAATGCCGATTGGGATAACAAAAAAGTTAATAAATCGGTTGTTGGGATTTTGATCGATAGAGAACAATTGAGCAAGATTATTTGAATACTTAGTTAAAAGGAGTTGCAAAACTATAATAATAATGCCTGAAATTAGAAGAGTCTTGTTCGGTTTTTTTCGTAACCTATTTGCAAAGAGAAAAGTGATTGCTGTAGTAATAAGTAAAAAAAAGAGATTGAAAATGTTTGTGTAGGAATAAAAAATCCATCCACCAAAAATCAATAAAATTGTTTTGCTTTTATTATTCCAAAAACAATAATAAACTGTTGTAAATAAAAATAGAAAAATTAGAAACGAAAATGAATTGAATTGCATTCCAAGCAATACTCATTTTAATTTAAATTTGAAAATACCGTTATGGAGTCCGTACGTTCCTGCAAAGTAAATGTATTCACCGCAAGGCGAAAAAGTTGCATCCCACTCGTTACCGATACTATGAGTTAACTGTTGTGTGCTACTCGTTTCATAATCATACAAAACTAAATCCCAATTACCGTCCTTTTTTGCTGCATAAACTAATTTCTTCCCATCTCTTGAAATTGCAGGATCCCATTCTTCATATGTCGAATTCGTAATGTTCCTTTTCTTTCCAGTTGAAAGAGAATATTCAAATACATCAAATTGATTATAATCCTTTTTTGAAATAAAATATAACTTTTCATTATTAGGTGAAAAAATAGGTCTCCAACTTTCATAACTATCAGAAGTGACCATTCTCTTTTTATCTGTTTCGAATTCGTAAACAACAATGTATGGATTAGACAAGTAACTGCTATTTTCATCTAGTTTCCATTCTGCATATGCAATTTTTGAACCATCATAACTGAATGATGGAATGGCGCCGAATGTGTTTTTTTCGTTGGTAATGTACTTTCTATCACTTCCATCAATATTCATAAGAACAACTTTTGTTCTATTCTCTGCTTGATTGCCTTCTGTAAAAACAAGTTTATTATTGTTATACGAAAGCCACGGATGAATTTCATCAACATTGTTCCATGTCAAACGCTTTGTGTTTTGAAGTAAACTATCGCTAAGAAATAATTCCATATTACCGTCTCTGAATGATTGAAAAGATAAAAGATTACAATTACTAATAGAAAAATTTGGATACCTGTCACCTATATTGAACGTGCTTAGTGATGTTATTTTATTTGTAAGGCTTTCAGTTTCATAAAGAAACTTCTTGATACTATTTGCCATTTGCTGATGTCCAAAAACATTTAGGTGTTCATCAAATTGGTAAAATAGATCGTATTCTGAATCTGTAAAGTCACTTAGCAGGTCAACGTGTTTTATACTGTTTTTTTTACAAATATTATCTAACAACGTGTTTGGGTAATCCATATCCAATTCAGTAACATCTATTTTAAAATTGCGTACTACTTCATCAAAATATTTATAGTATACCTGCTCCTTAACAGGAATTTGTAATACTATTAGTTCTGCTCCACTTTGCTTTACTGCATTATTTATTTTTTTTATGAAAAATTCAAAATTTTTAATGTCTTGCATTTTTCTATCGCTAGATTTTTTATAAAAAATATTGTAATCCCTATTTGACTTTTCATCAGGATAAAACGGTTCTGTCCACCTTCCTAGTGGAAGCTCTGCGGGGTTGGCATATTTGAAGCTATACAAGATAAATCGAGCAAAATTCGAATATTGCATAAGATAATCCGAAAAACCTGGTCGTTTTTCGCTCACATTCATGAAATCATTAAAGTTGCAAATCTGTAAAAAGACCTTTTTAGGATTTAATCTCTTCCCTTCGTTTATAAAGTAATTATATTCGTCTGGTAGACCTAATCCACTAATTCCTACATTTACAATTACTTTATCAGGAAAATAATCATACAATTTGCTTGTATACAAATCCTCATACTGCACTTGTGCCCCTTGAGTAAATGAATCACCAATAACTAACCAGTCAACCTTATCAACTACAATTTCAGGATCATCTTCTGCCCCGATTCTATAACCTTGTTTATTTGTTTTGTATTGAATAAAAAACTCTTTATCTTGAAATTTTTTATTTAAATATGGACGATTATTGTAATATTTTTGCTTAGCTACATAGAGATCATCAATAATATAATTGCTAAAATTGATAGTGAAAATGGCTTCTGCGTGTAGAAAAAATGATATTACTAAAAGTATGTTGAATAATAAAACGACTATTGGTCTCAGTTTTATACTCTTTTGTAAGATAACCATGAAAGTTAAAAACATCAAAGGAATGAGAGCGCTGATAAGTACATTATTTGATACTAAGAAAAGAATAATTGGATTGATTAGAACGAAAACAGACATCAAAAGAACAATTCTTTTTAGTGTATCGTTTTTGATTTTTTGTTCTTTATCATTCATTGAAATTCAAAATTATTGATTCAATTTTCGTTTCAATTTCATCATCAATTAAATCAAAGAAATCTTCATTTGTAATTTTTTCAATAAAATCAACTGTTACTTGAAAATCTGTTAAGTCTCCATAGTATCTTTCAATTGTATTGTCAAATAGGAATGCAAATATTTTCTGTTTATCAACAAAATACACCATTTTAAAAAACGCAACGGGGACAGGCATGTTATTTGGTCCAATTAGTTCACGATAATTTGGATTGAAAACAACACCTGTGACAACGTAAGCTCCCTCAGAATAACTCAGAACCTTTCCTCTAATTCTTATCTCAAGATTTCTCCATATACCTCTATTTAGCGTTGGAATTTGAGGATTAATATTTGTGTAATAAAAAGTTTCATCTTTCAATTCTTTATCCCATACAAAATCTCCTGCAGGTACCATATGCCCTCTATCATAACCACTTTTCTTATAATCAATATTGGTTGCTGATATTGTCCCATTAGGTAAAGTTTCAACAAAGTAACTACTACTCCTCTTGACTGATGATCTTGTTGAATCAATTGTCAATTGGTCAATTGTTAGGTGGTGAAAGGTGAATAGTGGTAATTTATGATAATAGCTGTATATCACGGAATATCCTTGATAATATAGAATTGAATCTCCAACATTACTCTCAAAGGCAAGATGTTTCCTATCATTAATATTTTTTGGACCCTCACCAATTTCCAAATTTTGTAGAAACACAAAATTTACGGACAATACAGATATCAAAATTATTTTAGATATGTATTGCTGAAATCTCATTACTGTGCTTTTTTGATGATGCAAAAATTCCTCCACAATTTTCTAACAAATCGCATTTATTACACTCTTTAAAATATTCCCTTTTCCAATCTGAAATTGAGTTTTTTGAAAATTTCCAAAGAGATTGTTTTAATAAACAGAGTGGTAAATTGTAAATAGATACTTTCATACCCATTTCTTCTAGATAATATGTGGCCTCCTCCAACTGATCGGAATACTCACTCGGTTCTATCCATAGCACTTTATCGTTTCTCGGCGTGTAACCTGTATATTCTAGTCCCATAAAAGCAATATGCTCAACAAAGGGTAAATTTTTATAAATGAATTGTGCTAATTTGGGTAAGCGTTTATATGTTTTTTTATGTAAAACAATTCTTAGCTCAGTTCGTAAATTATATCGAGCCATATTGTGTAAGCCCAAAATAGTTTGATTAAATGCATTTTTTGCCTGAACAATATAATCGTGTTCCTGGAAATAATCAGAATATAGAGGAATGCCAAATAATATTCTTGAACTTTCAACTTTGCTTATAGCTGTAGTCACATTTTTCCATGCGAAAGATCTGCCATTAGTTAGCACATGCAGATTAGTCTCTGGTAATTGCGATACAATTAATTCTAAAAGATTAATTAATCTCTTCCCAAGTAGTGTTGGTTCACCACCAGTAATTCCTAATCCCTGTGTTGTAATAGGAATCATACTGATAAGCTGACAATTTATTCGATAAAAATAGTCCAAATCATCATAATTTTTTGGTGGTTGAGAACACATTAAGCAGTTACTATTACACCTATTTGTAATAAATAATGAATTGTGCTCTGATTTATTTCTAAAAAAAGTATAAATAGTACCGTTAGGCTTTATTAAAATAATATCGTCTTGTTCCAAGTGATCTACAGAAAGAATATTATACACCGCTTTCAATTTAGTAGAAGTGATTTCCGATTCTGTCAGTTGAACTTCACCATTAATTGTAGGTGAATAACATAAGATATCGGATTTATTTTTATTAGGAATTATTTTTGCTAATATATCTTCTGTTATGTTATGTGCGATGCCTTTTGTCTTTAATGGAATCATACTGTTTCTAATATGATTAACGGTTTGAAATCCATGCATTAAAAATTGGCATTAGGTCTTTACCCCTTTTGTCTATTAAATTGAATAGATGACGAATTATTTCCATATTTTTGATGCAAAAATCTGATGTAGGTCTATAACCGTACATGTCTTTTTGAGTAGCCCAATTATGTACTGGATCTGCACCACAATAAGTTTGATAAGCACAATCAGAACAACCGGCTAAGGATTCATTAATGCAGTATTGAGATATTTGTTGAACTTTTGGTCCAAAAAATAAATTATAATAACCATTATTTAAAGTGCCAAGTTTAAAAGTGAAATCTTTTTGTTCTCCAAGCATTCGGCTTTCATCAGAAGCATAAACGCTACCATCATAATTATACACAATGACACCCGAGATAATACCTGATGGTGATTGTAAATCGACAAATCCCTCATTAAATGGAGTAAGCATTTTTTTTAATATTATTTTTGCAAAATCTTCAACAAATAAATTTCCTCGTAAATTATATTCAATTATCCTTTCAAGAGCTGTTTTATAAAAATCCAAAAATTCTAAAGTTCCATATCGGTTTTTTTCAGTTCTTAACGCAAATCCATAAGGACTAATATTTCTTAAAAAGATATTTGAGAATCCATTATTAAAATACTCATCTACAATTTCAACTGGGTATTTAATGGAAAGTTGGGTAGTGGTCATTAGAGCTGAAACCATATCATGACCTAATATATCTCTCGCAAGCCTGATACCATTAATAGCAAGGTCATAGCTGCTATTATCTGGTTTATTCCTATTAGAATCGTGTATAAATTTTGGTCCATCTAGCGAAGTAGAAATCAGTATATTATGCTTTTTACAGAAATTAAGAATATCAGGAGTGACAATCGCAAGATTAGAACAAATTACAAATTGAATATTCTTATTCTTTAATTTAGCGCTCTCTTCCGCCTTTTTTACTGCATATTGAACTTTATCAAATGCAAGTAATGGTTCGCCACCTTGAAATTCCATTGTAATATTAGGATTAGGACCAGCCATCATTATGTTTACGGCACTATCTATATCCTTATAAGACATATCATATTTATTTTTATCTTCAGTAACACGCGAGACTTGACAATAATTGCAAGTATGTTCGCATCTAAGCGTTATAACAAATATGTGCAACCCAGTAAAATAATCAAGAAATGATTTTTTTGTTCTATATCTGGTAGCAATTATGTCGATTAAATCTGGAATGGGTTTATCAGCAATAAAAAAATTTGCATAGAGGTCTGCTAATAATGGACTATCTTTTTCCAGATTCCTATTGGCTAGATCTGTTGCAGTCCCATTCGGTACTATTAAGAAATCTCCAACTTCATTTACAAGTACTTCATGTTTGTTATTTATTTTAGAAAAACGAAATGGTAACAAAAAATAATCTGAATTTGAAGATTGGAAAAATCCATTGTCCTTGAATTTTCTGAGATTATTTAAATCTGACACTTCAGTATAAAAGTGATTAAATTGTAGATGGATCAAAACCAACCGGGTCGCTTACGTCACCAGGAGGGCTTTCATCGAATTCATCACTATCAGCAAATGCTTTAGCAATTAATATTTCTCTAATATTGTGCGTTTCATCTGATATAATTTCTCTTGTTTTATGATCAATTAAATCAGTTCTTATTTTGTCTTTTATTTTTCTTATCTCTTCCTCATCTAGTCCGTCAGGAAGAGTTATTACAATAGAATTGTTTTCAGTTTTTACATCAAATGAAATTTTATCACCATACCAATATAAACATTTATGAATAATTTTAACGTTATAAATGTTGCGATCAATTATGAGTTGATTATTCAAATCTTCAATCTGTTTTACCAATTTTTTTACTTATTTTTTAAATAGTAAATTGTTGTTGTGCCACATACACCGTCGTTTTTTAAACCGTTATCTGATTGAAATTTTTTAACCGCTCCTTCGATTATTGGGCCATAGGTATATATACCAGTTACAGTTGTACCACCACTTTCTAATTTTAGATATTTTTTGCTGAGGAGAATGTTAACCAGTTCCGTAACATCAGCACCAGACATTCCACTTTTCAGAGTTCTTGCTCCTAGCTGTGAGGTTTTTGATATATCATCCTCATAATTAGGTTTCAACGCAGGATTGGAAGTAGATTCCTTTTTACTGCTACCACCCGTATAACTTGAATAATGAGAATAATGAGATCGATGAGATGAATGGGATCTGTGAGATCTGTGAGAGACCATAACAAAATCATCTGTAGCAGCAACAGAACGGAATACTAGTTTGGGAGTATCTTTTTCCTTAACTATTATATTACTGTTATTTTCACTGTCTGCTTCTTGATCAAGAAGTGCAATTTTTGGGGGTTGGTTATTACCATATATAGCAGCTGAGAGCGCAGTTGATCCAAGGATTACCTTACGAATTAAATTCTGAAGATTATTACTCATCAGTTCTTTCCTCCATAAATATTGAAAATTTACAAAAATATTTTGTAATAGTTGTATACTATATTGGTGTATTCCGTCAGAACTCTTTGGAGAGATTAGATTGCTAAAATAAGAGAGTCTTTGGTTAGATTAAATAGCAAAAAGGAGCTGAAAAATGAGTCCAAAGTCAAACGTAGAGAAGCGGATCAAGGTAATCCGTCGTAAATACTAAGCCGAGGAAAAGGTCTGAGTATTAAATATTGGGTATATCATCCAACTAGGTGTACTATATAGCGGCATTTAAAAAACCGTGTGACCAAATCGTGACTAGATAACATAAAACACCCATGATTGGGCTACTGGAATAGCCAAAATTGCTGGTACAAGGGGTTAAATTCGCAATCTATTTTTCTTTTAGGTAGAAGCCAGACTGAAGACGATATTCTGGTACTTAATCGATTTCAAATACTAGCATCCATTTATTAGCGCGATAATGAAAATGATTATTATCCAAACTAAACATCCAAGACAACCAATCAAATCATCAACAGCTTCACCGACCTGTTTAAACATATTTAATACTCCAAGTTAAATGAAACCAATCCGGTTTCTTGAATTATCAAATTTATTATTTTGTTCTAATTCACAATATTTAATTATATCAGATTGCATCAGTCTTTGGTTTTTAGATCTTGAAGCGGCTACTGTTGCCGAATTGCGGACTATCATATTGATCTGACCACCTGTGAACTCATATTGTTTGGATAATGAATCTATATCTATCTCATTTGAACCAGGTATGCTATCGGGTAGAAACAATTTCCATAATTTTATTCGTTCTAGTATGCCCGGCATTGGGAATTCAACTTTTATATGAAATCTTCTACTATATGCTGTATCAATATTATTGACATTATTTGTTGTGGCAATTACAATTCCTTTTATCCTTTCCAAACCTTCGAGGAATATATTTTGCATAGCATTATGCATTGCTGATACTGATGATTTTATATCAGCAACTCTTTTGGATAGAAATTGATCGGCCTCATTTAATAGTAAAACAGGAGGATTATCGCTATCACTAACAATTTTATTGTATGACCTAAATAATCTGCTAACATTTTGTTCACTTTCACCTACCCATTTCGATTGTATTTTACTCATATCGGTAACCAACAATTGTTTACCCAAATGACTTCCAATAGAACCTGCTGCGAAAGTTTTTCCTGTACCAGACTTACCATGAAATAATATTGCAAAACCGGGACTGTTTTCGTTTTTATTCATGCTACTTTCTTTCAAAACACTTTCATGCAATCCCCATTTTTGTAATGTCTTTTCCACATTATTTGAGAACAAGCTGAATCCAGATAGTATGGTTTTTTTTAGCTCTGATGGTAGAATCAAATCATCAATTGTTTGTGTTGGCTCCATTATTGCAAAAAGATCATTAGTCGAGACCATTTGCGTTAAACTTATTTTTTCGAGAGAAGTATTTCTAATTAGAATTTTGTCACATACATCTTGATTTAATTGAATATACTTTTGCTTTGAAAATTTACCTTTTGATATCTCCACTAAGTCGTTTATAATCAGTTTTGACTCTTCATTAAGATAATGTCTATTGTTGTTCAAGCTAAGTTTATCTTTACTGATAATTTTCAATACTTTATCATCATAACTTGAAAAACCATCCAAATTACTTTTCAATAAACTCACTACTATTATTTTCTCATTGTGATCTAGATCATGTTCATTCATTAATTGATTAAGAGGAAATTTCATTTTTGTGATAGCCAGCCTATTGTCAATTTGATTTTTTATTTCAAATAGCTGTTGTTGCTTTTCGAAAGACTGTTCATTTGTATTAATATTTAGATTAATCAAAGGTAATTCATTAATTGATAGTTTTTCCAGACACTCTAGATATTCAAACCAGTCAAATAGTAATTCCTCGTTCGATTGGTAGGGAGTAATAGTTGGGGGGATTAGGTTATCCCCTTCGCCAAATAAACATTTTATAAATGATTGATCAAAGACTATATCTTTATTTATTAATTTACTTTTCGGATATCGTAGAAGATCGTTTGATTTTTTATTTTTAATGAATCTCATCCCAGCATTATTATAAGTAATAAATACTTTTTTACTGATTAGGCTAACTATAACATCTAATTTTTTTAATTGTTTTTCAGGAATTGAGAAAAGACTTCCAATTAATTTTAAAGGATCTATTCTAGATTTTCGATCAACTATAGTAAGATACCAAGCACTACTAATTGTATATATCTCTGTTTTGGTCAATTTGTATGAACTTAAAATCTGATCATTTTGGATAGCATCGGAAGTGCTAATTAGTTCTTTTGTTTTCCATGTTTTGTGACTTTTTGGCTTAGTATTAATTGCCTGTCCAAGTGCTAAAAAATGACCTTTTAAATCCTTTGAAATTGACTTTTTTCTCATGTATTAATTCCCATTTATTTTATGATTATCAGCTAATTGACAGCTTTATTATTGGGGAGTATCTTTGGCGCAAAACACCCTATTTTTGCATTCAAAAAAACATTCCCTACTATATAAACACAAGAAACCGCAAAAACTTCAACAGATTTGGCAACTTTTTTTTGGAGATGGTCGAGAAATAATTTTAGTGATTTTTGAATTTTGCTAAAATCAGCAAAAAAATGTTTCGCCGTCTTTTAGTACTTTAACGAGATTTTTGAAGTGTTTTTGGTAGTCCTTTGCATTGAAAGTATGGATTGGAATGATGTACTTGGGATTGGTTGCATCAATCATTCTTTGCAATGCTTTTTGATCGGCATGTCCACTGGTATGTATATGCCTTTTTGTCATTCCTCTAGATATTAGATTAGCAATGAAGTCCTTAGTATATGTTTCTTCTTGATATCCTTTCCACATAGAATAGATAAATATCCCATTTTCTAATTTTATATTTTCTAAATCCTCTAACATATTTGGTCGCACTATCATAGCTATGCGATTATATTGTTTGGCAATTTGTTCTATGCTGATTTCATACTTATTAAATTGATCCATAAGATTCTTATCACCATATCGCTTAATTCTTTCAGAAAGCCTATCTGGAAAGAAAACTTTTAATTTGTTGAAACCATCTGATGGATGTGGAATTCTATCATTGAATTCAGCCATTTCTTTAAGAACATTTGCAATATAAAAATCGACAGCTAGTGTTTTTCCAGTTTTTATACATGCTCTGTATATTGATACAAGCCTATCAATGTTCTGCCCAGATGTATAAATAAGATTTATTCCTTTATTCTTTTTAAAGGTATCTACAAAATCATTTTCTATATCGGTTTCAGTTGGGAAGCTCTCATCAACACGTCCAACAGTCGTCCCTTCAAGTAATAAATAATCAATATTCTTATCTACATTATGTTTGAAATACTCAAAGACCTTTTGCTTCCTACCATGTATTCTAAAGTCACCACTGTACAAAAGTAATTTGCCATCAGCCTTTATTAGAAATGCATACGCATCATAAGCCGAATGATCCATCAAGAATGGCGTTATTTCTATGTCACCAATCCTAAACGATTTACCTGATTTAAAATGCTGAAAGTTTGATATTTTCCAATCCTGGTTTGTAAATATATTTGTGAGTTCAATTAGTTTTTTAGATGTTACCCCAAGATAAATTTTACATTTATTACTGACATATTTGAAGAATCCATAATGATCTTGGTGGGCATGTGATAATAACAAAGATAAATCACTTGAACCATCGTATAGTCCCTCAATTGTGGGAAGGATTCCTCTATCAATTAGTGTTTCAATTGATAATTTATCATTAGCTCTTGAATCAAACTTTGTACCATCCGGGTTAACTAAAGGCATTCCAAAATCAATAACAATTCTAGTTGAATCGGTCCAAATTTCAACGCAGGAACCACCTATTTCTTGAGTCCCTCTATGTATTTTTATTTCTGCCAAATGCTCTTGTAGTATTTATTTGTGCTATAGCTTATTTTTGGAAATTCTTTTGCAAAATCTTCATAGGCTGTTTTGTATTTATTCCAACATAAGGTCTTTCCATAAAAACTTATAAGCTCATCACTTTCTTTATTATCTATTTTTCCCTCTAACAATTTTAACCATTCTTCAAAAGAATACGAGAATATTTTAGCCTTACCTATTTTTTCTAATATTCTATCCATATTTTGTTCTTCTTTGAATGTGTTTTTATATGGATTAAATCTTGATTCAACTTGTCTTTTAATTGTTTTGTTAGAAATCTGTTCCTTCAATGTCTTTATTTTTTCTCGTGGTGCAACTAAACCAAAAAATATTTCACATTCTTCATGCTCATGGGTAAGGTTAGCTATACAAGCCAAGGTCCTACTTGCTTGGTTATAATCATCAGCATTTTTAACATTTTTAGATAAATTACTTTTAATTTTCGCTTCTAATATTCCAAAAAACTTAGGTTCTTTATCGAGAATAATTTTTGCATCATTTTCAAATTCTACTTTAAAATCTCCTAATGCCATATCTGCATGGGTGTTATGTTCTTTCTTTTTAGGGGCTTTTGCAAAAGGACTAGATATTACTGCCTCAGAACACCAATTGATTTTCTTTGCGAAATCAATAGTATAATCAATATTGTTATTGGTGGTTGTATTAATAGCAATCTTATTAATTATAGAGTAATAAACAAGTAACCTAATCATCCAACCTTCTTCATATATCTTTGTTGGATTTAGATTGGGAGTGTTTCCTTCATTAATTGACTTAATTATTTCGTTAAGTCCATTCATAATTACCTCATTAATTTATTTGTTTAAAGATAACCAATGCTGATACAGCATTACCATCGCTAAAGTATCTAATTCACAATACTGTAATAAAGCCTGGACAAGCGTATTTCTTTCTGTTTCCGACATCTCAGTGAATTGCATCTTTGAAAATGCTATCATTGCTGCTGCACCGTCACGAATCTCCCTATCCTCTAAAACCATTTCATCCTGTTTTATATCTAGTCCGGTAAATTGGTTAGGTAATAGTTTATAAGGATCTTTTGGAGCATTTGTGGTATTATCTAATACCCATAATATCTTATCAGAAAGGTTTTTGCCGAAACCAACAGGTTTGCTATAAATTTCTTTTAATATCTTGCTGGATGACATGATCGCAGGAAGAACAAATTTTAATGAGTTTGATCCACCCATTAATGGATTATAGTAATACTTCTTCAGAAGAGCCCACATGTCCACCATGTTTCTATCACCATAAATTCTTTGATTAGTATAGGTGTCCTTCCACTCGGTTATTGTATCAATCCATTCAATCAGTTCATCATATTGATCACTGGGTTCTGAATCCATTTGTTCTTGGATCTGACGTAATACAGTATTCTCATGTGGTGCATACCGAAAAATCGTTCCATCGTCTTTATCCAATATCTGCTTTAATGCTTTGACAAAATCATAGTTTGGAAATTTACCGGGTTTCGATTCTATCCACTCTTCATGCTCGATCTGGCCATCCTCGAAAAGTGTATGACATGAAAATTGAAAAGCATTCTGTTCATAAGGATGCCTACCTTTATGAAATGGGATAGCAGTCATACATGTTTCAAAATCAATAAAATGAAGCGGGAATTTCCATGAATCCATTTCCATAAAAAGGTCTGAAGAAACATCTTCTCTTTTGTCATTCTCAACAGTTCTCTGGACCTGTAATTGTTGTCTGTCGTTCAAACTTTCAAATAATTGAGGATTATCATATAGTGCATCTAAATAGATAGTATTTCTTTTTAGTAGGTCCGGTGATTTTCTGTAATTCCAAATATCGAATATATGCGGTCTGTACTCATCAAAATCAGTATAGATACTATTCCAGCATTCTGCGTAACCACTTTTTAATTCTTTGTTATCGAGATTGGTTCTGTACTCGCAGTTTTTGCATTTTAAACCCAATGTAATAGGATACTTTTCATCCGCCTTGTAATACTGAGCATATTCTTTAACTCTTTCAACAAAATTCTTATGATCTTCCTTTGTCTTTTTTAATGGATCAACTTCAAACCCATTCAGAATCATTTGAACATAATTCTGAACAGGAATTTTAACTAATACCTCATCACCAAGCATTTCTTTTGTCAAACCTTCAGGTCGAATAACAGATTTACGCCCATTTTCATTATTAATCTTGAAGTACTGATTTAATCCATCAACTGTTGCCTTTTTTGTTTTATCGCAAATATACAAATATGGTATTATTTCCCATTCAGGATGTGCTTGTTTTAAAACCCAGGTCTGAAATGCAATATCATAAAAGTATGGTCGCCAGCCAGGCACCATAAATTCTGACTTATTAGTAAATCCGGGATCATGAGGATCTATAGATTTTGATTTTACTTCTAAGAGTTCAACCTTATTTCCGGTTTTATTTAAAATATCAATCCGGATGAAAAAATCTTCGAATTCGATAGCTGCTTCAAAAATCGTAACATTAGTATCTTTTAAGAGTTCGTTTGTTTTTTCTATTGGTATATCGTAACCGCTATCAGTGATATCTATTCCATTTGGGTAATAACATTTTGCCAACTCCCCGACTTGATAACCACCTTCGGCAAGAGCCATGAGAAAATCATCTTCCTGCATATTATTAGCATATACATCATCTTTCCCATAATAATAAAGTTTGGTGGGACATTCTAAAGCAGTTTTCATTCTGCTCTTGGTTAAATATCTATTTTTTATTTTCATTAATTATTTCTATTTCCTCAATTGCGTCTAATAATCCATAAATAATTAAAGGTTTGTGTACTCTTGCTTCGGGATGTACGTAGGATATAACAAATTTCTTTTCAGCCCTCTCAAACCATCGGATTCCCCTATTAGTGATACGCCAACACTTATCTTGTAATTCCATAATTTTTTTAAACAAATCTCCAGTGCCCCCACAAATTGTCCAATCGGGATCATATAATTCGTATTGTTCTTGAATGAGCATTTTATCTTGAGTTGCTGCCTGTACAAGTGAAATATCATTTGCAACATATGTGCCGGGAGATTTTTTAAGATTTATTACACCAATACGGCTCAGTTCAGTTTTTCTGAAATCATTGTCAATATCTGAATAGTATTTAGTCCACTTAAGAACTGAGCCCTTCTTCGCTCTTATGCCGTGAATCCACCTTGAAACATTATTCCAAGTTTGAGACCTTCCACCATCTTTTAAATACTCTCTTAAATCCCATCCTCCTTTTTTGGGATCATTTACTTCCTTAAAAATAAATATTATTTTAGGGTCTTTATATTCATTTTCATCAACAATCCCATCTGCGACAAATTTATTGAGATCCTTATATTTTTCTTTCCATCGTTTAAATAATTCGTTTTCTTTTTCTTTAATATTAAGCTTCACATTCTACACCTTCAATAATTATTGGTTTGTGTTGATCTTCAATAGATTTTTTATGAGCCTTATAAATCGTCTTTTTAATGAACTCAATCTTATCTTGTTTTATCTTTTTCAAGTAATGCAAATTGGGCAAAACAGGATTTCTGAATTCCTGATTGTCATCGATAACTATGCAGGGTTCAATGGATTTAACTTCTTCTGCAATTGCTAAAAATAGATCCCAATCATCTTTTAGAATAAGATTCCTATCGATTATTACCATAAAGGCTGGAAATGCTATAAAATCAGCAGAATTTTTCTCACCCTCTACTACTCCACAACCAATGGAATCTGCATAGCCCCAGATATCATTATAAAGGTCAATATCGCTGACTTGACAAAAAAGCGTATGAATCCAGTTTATCCTTTTAGTTTTACTTTCCATGATTTTGTTTATTTCATCAACACCATCTTTTGGGTTTGCACAAAATCACCAACAATACTTGTTGATTCAGTCCAAATTTCTTCGCAGGGATCATCGATTTCATGTGTGCCTCGATGGATTTTAATTTTCATTATTTAAGTTTTAATTTTACTTCTCGTCTTTGCCAAGCATCACAATCGAGTTCCACAAATTCAAAAGAAATATTATTTTGAAAGTATTTTTCGATCAATTTTATATAATCTCTAAATTTCTCAGCAGTTGGATCAGAGCCAATATCATTGACTACAACTACCAAAATGGGATATTCCCATTCTAAAGCAAATAATTCAGGTAGCTTTGCTAAATTACTATTATTTTGTTTACGTAACTGCCTATAATAATTACAGTAACAAATGACCTGACTAATAGCTTCAAACAAGTACTGTCCTCGGCTGCTACCATTTGGTTTATAGACTTTCAATTCAAGAAATACAGGCCTGTCAGTATTGGTTTTTCCAAGAATGTCTATATATTTTGGAGTGTTTTTAATAGTCGAATTATCACCATATAATAGTGCTGGAAATTGAAAATTAACTTTAGCTTTTTTGAATACTTTAAATATTTGCTCCTTACCAACATAAAAACTATTTTTATCCATCAAATCTAATATACATGATTCCATATAGTGTTCAGCTTTTAAATCGTAAAAACATTTCCCAATCATGCTTCTTTTTTCTCTCAACCAATTTGCCCAATCTACAAATGAATCTGACGAACTATTAATCATCTCACAAGATTTTGAATTTTGATTTTCAGAAGTGAAATTTTTTTTAGATTTATTCCATTTCCCTATTTGATATCCTTTAAATCGAATTTGCGTAATATTATTTGAGACAGTCTGATAAAATTGAAAGTCCTTTACATCATTTATACCAATTCTGTTTAATTCATTTATCATTTCTTGAGTATCAGTTTCGATGGATTTAGTTATCCCAGAAACCCAATTAGCTTTAAATTTGTATTTCTCATCGTAATTTTTAATATCTACATCAATTTTGAAATACTTTGATTGCTGATAAATTAATCTTAGTAAAGATTCTAACCCTTCTTGGTTTGGATTATTTTCTAACTTGATTTTTTTTAATTTTCCCGACGATTTTTCATAATGTATGATAATGGCCCAGCAAATTAGATTTTTTGCTATTT
>JBHPEE010000033.1:0-19048 GCA_042577295.1 Fidelibacterota bacterium
TTATAAAACAGCTAATGAATGCAACTTCGATTGGGAGGTCAGTGACTCGTATTGCCCATGAAATTCTCGAGCGGAATGATGGTTCAGTAAATCTTGCATTGATTGGCATAATTACACGCGGTGAACCTCTTGCAAAGCGTCTCAATAAATTAATTCTTGATCAATCTAATGAAGATATCCCAATTGGTTTAGTTGATATTACATTTCATCGCGATGATTTCCGTGAACGATTAGCAGTTCCACAGGTAAAAAATACCGAAATTCCTTTTTCACTTGATGATAAAACTATTATTCTAGTTGATGATGTGTTATTTACCGGGAGGACAATTCGGGCTGCGATTGAAGTGCTTATGTCATTCGGGAGGCCGGCAAAAATACAATTAGCAGTTCTTATTGATCGTGGCCATCGTGAAATGCCAATCCGCGCTGATTTTGTTGGTAAAAACATTCCAACACATGAAGGCGAACACGTAAAAGTATTCCTTAAGGAGATTGATGGCAAGGATGCTGTTCAACTGATTTTTTCTGATGGAGTGACAAAATGATAGCCGAAAAACATTTACTCGGATTAGAGGGGTATCCCGCTGAAAATATTGAAACTATTATTGAAACTGCATTCGGATTTCGAGAAGTATTAGAACGACCAATCAAAAAAGTACCGTCTTTACAAGGTAAAACTATAGTCAATTTATTTTATGAAGATTCGACAAGAACCCGTATTAGTTTTGAATTAGCACAAAAACGGTTAAGCGCGGATACAATCAATTTTTCTGCATCCTCAAGTAGTGTAAAAAAAGGTGAAAGTTTTAAAGATACCGTTCAAAATCTTGAAGCAATGAAAATCGATGCAATCGTTATGCGCCATCCATATCCCGGCGCACCTTTGCATTTAACAAAATTTGTCGATGCAGTGGTTATAAATGCCGGTGACGGCACTCATGAGCATCCTACTCAAGCTATCTTAGATATGATGAGTTTAAAAGAGCATTTTGGAGTGATTAAAGGATTAAAGATCGGCATTATTGGAGATATTTCACATAGTCGTGTTGCACTCAGTAATATTCATGGATTAAAAAGTATGGGCGCAGAAGTAACACTCTGCAGCCCGCCAACTCTCATCCCAAAAGACATACATAAATTAGGTGTCCAAATATCACATAATATTGATGAGGTTATGGATTGGGCGGATGCAATTAACGTTTTAAGAATTCAAATGGAAAGAATGGGTGTGGGGCTATTTCCCTCTACAAGGGAATATCGAAATCTGTTTGGGATAACTCATGAACGTCTTGATCGACATGATAAGAAATTAGTAATTATGCATCCAGGCCCAATGAATAGGGGAGTAGAAATTGATAGTAATGTGGCTGATAGTACGCAAGCGATTATCTTAGATCAAGTTCTCAATGGTGTCGCCAGTAGAATGGCGATTTTATATTTATTGTTAGGTGGAAAACAAGAAGCTGTTTAATATAGGCAGGTATATGAAAATTAATAAATTAAATAAAAATGTATTTCTAAAAGACGGAACGATTTATGATCCGGTTAAACAAAACAGTATTAAAGGAAATATCCTTATTACAAATGGAAAAATAAATGGAATAGGTGGTATTAAAGCTCCAAGTGGAGCTGAAATTATTGATTGTACTAATTTGATTATTACTCATGGATTTTGCGATATCCATGCCCATTTTCGTGAACCGGGCAGGGAGGATAAAGAAACTCTGCAAACCGGTGCCAAAGCTGCTCAAGCGGGTGGATTTACAAGAGTATGCGTTATGCCAAATACAAATCCACCGCTTGATGACCCAGAATCAATTCGATTTATAGTTGAAAAAGCTGAAGAAACTCCTATTCACATCCATCCAATTGGTTCAATTACTAAATGTCAACTTGGAAATGAAATCACCGAAATGGGCGCTATGAAATCCCAAGGAGCAGTCGCTTTTAGCGATGATGGTGTTCCGCTGCAAAACGCCTACGTTATGAGATTAGCATTGGAGTATGCTGGAATGATCAATGTACCGATCATTAATCACGCAGAAGATATTTCACTAAGAAATGATGGTGTAATGAACGAAAGTGAAGTTTCGACTAGATTGGGTTTATCAGGTAATCCCGATATTGCTGAATCCACAATGATCCAGCGCGATTTGCAAATTGCACAATCTATAAATTCGACACTCCACCTTCCTCATGTAACTACTCAAAAAAGTGTCGAACAAATCAAGATATATAAATCGATATTTCCAAAAGTAACTGCGGAGGTCACTCCACATCATTTATATTTCATTGATGAATCTCTTAAAACGTATGATACAAATTTAAAAGTAGCACCACCAATCAGAACCGAAAATGATAGAAAGGCATTAATCAATGCTCTAATGGATGGCGTCATTGATTGTATTGCTACCGATCATGCACCACACACAATTGAAGAAAAAGAAGCACCATTTGATTTAGCACCATTCGGAATGATAGGACTTGAAAGCTGTTTTGGAGCAGTCTGCAAAGTTCTAGTTAAAGATAGTGGAATGAAAATTGAATCATTAATTGATTTATTGACAGTAAATCCTCGTAAAATAATGGGATTTGATTACGATTTATTTGCTGAGGGTACTTTAGTTGAAATTACCGTAATAGATCCGAATGAAAATTGGATGTTTACAAAAGACGATATTTATTCAAGATCCATAAATTCTCCATACGTTGGTGAGGAATTATTTGGTAAAATTAAATATACAATTGTTAAGGGATCAGTAGCTAAAATTTGAAATAATTGATTTAAAAATATTTTTAATATATTTATTACCATATTTTAATTTCCTAATTGATTGAAATTAAATAATATGCGTACCTTTCTGTTCTCTTTTTTATAGGAAATAAATGATTAAAAGCTTAACGGGTTTCGGTGATGTTGAAATTAATGATGAACCCAACCAACTTAATATAATTATACGGTCGGTGAACTCGCGATTTTTAGATATTAAATTTCGTGGAATTGATTTAAATCCAAAATTGGAAATGGCAATACGGCAAGAAATCCAAAAATACTTGCTCCGGGGAAGTATTCAAATTCAGATTAATCTTAGGAATGGGACAAAAAATAATAAAGAAATAAATTTCAATCGTGAGCGATACGAACAAATCGAAAATGTAATAAATACAATTCAAACAGACTACGGTAGACATATCCAGTTGAGTGATCTCATTTCATTAGCTGATTTAGTGGGAGGGACTGATTCTATTGAAATCAATGATTCTATATTACTGAAAGGCGTTTCTGTAGCAATTAAACAGGTAGATGAAATGCGAAAAGAAGAAGGGGCATCAATTAGTAATGATATCAAAAATCGTGTCGGACTAATTCAAGAATCGCTTTCAACTCTTGAGGAATTATCCGGAGAATTTGTTAATGAGCAAAGTAATAAATATCGAGAAAAAATAAAATCTTTATTAAATAATATTAAGGTTGATGAAGATCGGATAGCACAGGAAATTGCTATAAACGTTGATCGTTTTGATTTTACTGAAGAGATTGTGCGCGCTGCTAGTCATTGCGATCAATTCAATTCGTTCTTTAAAGTTGATGAACCAGTCGGTAAAAAATTGAATTTCATTTTACAGGAATTGTCACGCGAAGTGAATACAATTGGTTCCAAAAGTCCTATTACTAAAGTATCACAAATTGTAGTTGAGTTAAAAAGCGAAATCGAAAAAATTCGGGAACAGATTCAAAACATTTTATGAATAATTTGATTGTAATATCAGCTCCATCTGGTGCAGGAAAATCGACTTTATGTCGTGCCTTACAGAAAAAATATCCGGAAATATCATTTTCAATTTCATGCACTACAAGACCTAAACGTGAATATGAAAAAAATAGATACGATTACGATTTTATATCAGAAGTAGAATTTAAAAAAAGGATACAACTTAATAAATTTATTGAATTTGAAGAAGTTCATGGCTACTATTACGGTACTCCAAAAGCAAATATAGACAATGTTATTGCATGTAATGGATATTTATTATTGGAAGTGGATGTAAAAGGTGCCCTGCAAATTAAAAAAGCATATCCGGAACAAGCAGTAACTGTATTCATAACATTGCCAGATGTAAAAGATTTTTTTAAAAGACTAAAAAAGCGCGGATCGGAGTCCGAAGATCGAATCAAGAAACGTATGGAAAGAATTGAAATGGAGCTCGATTTTATAAATGATTTTGATTATAGTATCATTAACGATGATTTTGATCGAGCTTTAGACGAATTAATTAAAACAATTGGAATTGAAAATTAGGAGATTAAATGGCATTAAAACCCCTTTCAGTTAGAGATATGGAAGAAAAAACTATGGATGTTTTCGAAGCAGTAGTTGTAATGACGAAAAGATCAAAACAGATAATTCACCAACGTTTGGTAGAAAAAGCACTAAATGCAGAAGGAAAGGAAGAACTATCTGCTTTAGATCCAATACCTGAAGAAAAAGATCCCGAAGATTATATAGAATTAGAAAAGCCGTCTACTGTCGCGATCAATGATTTTATGTCCGGCAAGGTAAAATGGCATTATATAAACGAAATTGATTAGCAAATAATTTACTGGTGGAAAAAAACGATATGCTCGTAAGTTACTTGAAACAAACACAAGAACTGTTTGGAGATGAGCTATATTTGAGTAAAACTACTGATTCGCATGAAAAAAATAAGAACGCTAAATCTGATTTGGAGATATTTTGTAAGGAAATTAGTGAGTGCCAAAAATGCGTATTAGGTGCTACACGAAATAAATTTGTCTTCGGTGTTGGTGATCCACAAGCTAATTTAATGTTAGTGGGTGAAGCACCGGGAGCTGAAGAAGATCGTCTTGGCGAACCATTCGTAGGTAGAGCCGGAAAACTGCTCGATAAAATATTAGCTGCAATTAAAAGGAGTCGTTCTAAAGATGTATACATTTGTAATGTATTAAAATGTAGGCCACCCAATAATCGTGACCCCTTTGCTTCGGAAGTTGAACAATGCGAGCCATATCTGTTAAAACAAATAGCAATTATGCGACCTAAATTGATTGTGGCTTTAGGCCGTGTGGCTGGTACAACATTATTAAAAATTGAGCAACCGCTAAAGGATATGCGAGGGAAATTGCATGATTATTTTGGTACACCATTGATTGTGACCTTTCATCCTGCAGCGTTGTTAAGAAATTCGAATTTCAAAACAGCAACTTGGGAAGATTTTAAGTGGATTAGATCTATTTTAGATAATTAACCAAAAATGGCAAATAAAAAAGAAACAAATATTCAAAATGTTCAACCCCAATCACTTGAGGGCGAACAAGCCGTATTGGGTTCAATGCTTACTAATAAGGAAGCGGTCGCTAAAGCGATGCAATGGCTCAGCCCGGAGCATTTTTACAAAGATGCTCATAGTAAAATATTTTCTACAATGATTGGGTTGTTCCATGATAGTGAACCAATCGATACCATTTCTGTTGTTGATAAGCTCAAGAAAAGCAAAGAATTGGAAGGAGTAGGAGGGGCATATTATATAACCGGATTGGTGGAAGCTGTACCTACAACTGCCAACGTAGAAAGCTATGCTAAGATTGTCTTAGAGAAGGCTTTATTAAGACAATTGATATTATTATCGCATGAATTAGCTAGCAAAGCCTATGATGATAGGGAAGGCGTTGATGACATACTGGATTCGGCAGAACGAGCAATATTTAATATCACTCAAAAACGTCTTAAGGGTGGTTTTGTACATTTAGATCCAATTTTACATAAATCTTTTGAAGCTCTTGATAAGAAAAGTGCCAAGGGAGGAATGATTACTGGAATTCCTTCAGGGTTAGTTGATCTTGATAATTTAACTGCTGGTTTTCATCCAGGTGAATTGATTGTTATTGCCGGTCGTCCATCTATGGGGAAAACTGCTCTTGCGTTAACGATTGCACGAAATGCGGCAGTTGATAATAAACATGGCGTAGGAATTTTTAGTTTGGAAATGGCAAATCAGGAATTGGCTATGCGTATGTTATGCTCTGAAGCTCGTGTAAATAGTCATCTTGTTCGAACCGGTAATTTACCTCAAAAACAATGGAAAAATTTGAGCATTCATGTTGGAACATTAGCTGAAGCTCCAATTTATATTGACGATAGTCCAGCCATTACTGTATTAGAGGTTCGCTCAAAAGCGCGTCGCTTAATGGCAGAGCATAATATTGAATTAATTATTGTTGATTATTTACAATTAATGCAAGGTCCAAGAAGGGTAGAAAACAGACAGCAGGAAATATCAGTAATTACACGTTCCTTAAAGGCATTGGCAAAAGAATTAAGTATACCGGTTATTGCACTATCGCAGTTATCAAGAGCTGTAGAAAGCCGTAATCCTCCCATTCCACAATTATCTGACCTTCGGGAAAGTGGCGCAATTGAGCAAGATTCTGATGTTGTAATGTTTCTTTATCGTAAATGGTTCTATGATAAATTTAAACAGTCAAATAGTGATTATGATGATTTTGAGGATAAAACTGATAAAAAAGCAGCTGACATAATAATAGCAAAACAAAGAAACGGTCCAACCGGAACCATAAAAGCAGCATTTATCGAACAGTATGCTAGATTTGAAAATTTAGCTCGCTATACTGAAGATATCCAATATTCACAATCTAAGAAGGACGAACCTCCGTTCTGATGCAAAATCCACTAGCAAAATTTATGCCCCAATTTGGTGGTGAATATCCTAAATCATTTGTATCCTTATATGAAAAAATAACCATTCCAATAAATGGTGATCAGGAAACAGTAAAAACAAAAGTTTGGAAAGCATATGATTTTGCAATGCACCATCATGAAGGACAAAAACGTAGTTCAGGGAAACCATATTTTGAACATTGTTTAGCAGTCGGGCAA
Source organism: Fidelibacterota bacterium (assembly GCA_042577295.1). Lineage (GTDB taxonomy): Bacteria > Fidelibacterota > Marinisomatia > Marinisomatales > JAHJCW01 > JAHJCW01. Next base: position 6,918 of record JBHPEE010000033.1, read on the forward strand.
ATTTTAGCACAATGGGGGATGGATCATAATACTATAATTGCCGGTTTATTACATGACACAATTGAAGACACGGATACGTCACAGCTGGATATCGAAAATCAATTTGGAAAAGATATTGCGGAATTAGTAGAAGGAGTAACAAAGTTAGGTGGAATAAAATTTTCTAGTAAACAAGCTAAGCAAGCCGGGAATTTTATGAAGCTATTATTATCAGTTGCAAAGGACCTGCGAGTGATAATTATAAAATTTGCTGATAGATTGCATAATATGCGGACAATGAGTTTTCTTTCTAGTGAAAAACAAAAAAGAATCTCTGAGGAAACTCTGGAAATTTATGTACCATTAGCTCACAGATTAGGTATGGCGACTGTAAAATGGGAATTGGAAGATTTAGTATTAAAGACATTGCATAAAACTGAATATCAAGAGATTGAGAAAAAACTTAAAGCATCTAAAAAAGAACGTGATAAGATTATACAAAATGTCATTTCACCAGTAAATATAGAATTAAAAAAATATAATATTGATGCTAATATTTATGGACGTGTTAAATCACATTCTTCAATTTTTGGCAAGATGGAAAGGCGAGGAAAATCATTCGAAGAAATATTTGACATATATGCAATCAGAATTATTGTTGATAAGGTTGAAGATTGCTATCTGACCTTAGGAATAATTCATCAAATGTATTCACCTGTCCAGGATCGTTTTAAAGATATGATTGCCACCCCAAAATCAAACGGATATCAATCAATACATACTACAATCATTGATTCAAATGGGCAATTGACAGAAATTCAAATCCGTACAAAAGATATGGAACAAACATCTGAAATTGGTGTTGCTGCACACTGGCGGTATAAGGAAGATCTTACACTTACTCCCGATATTGATAGTAACATCAAGTGGTTACGTGAATTGGTGAATATTCTAAAAGATGAGTCATCGGACCCGGCCGAGTTTATGAATCTTTTAAAGATTGATATGTTTGATGATGAGATTTTTGTTTTCACTCCAAAAGGTGATTTAGAAAAACTACCGGTAAATGCAACGCCCATAGATTTTGCATTTCAAATACATTCGGAGGTTGGATTGCATTGCTTGGGGTGTAAAATAAATCATAAAATTGTACCACTTAATACCAAACTCAAAAATGGTGATATGGTGGAAATTATTACGAGTGCAACGCAAGAACCCAGCTATGGTTGGTTAAAGTTAGTAGTAACTTCTAAAGCCAGAAACTTTATCAGTCGACATATGCGGGCAATCCAGAGTGAAACCGGGATTAAAATTGGTAAGGATATTTTAGAAAAAACTCTGCGCCGATTAAATAGAAAGAAAGATATTGAAGAAATTAAGGAATCTTATGCAAAATTTGGTCTGAGTTCATTGGATCAATTATACGAATCACTTGGTAATGGTACACTTTTAGTCCGTGATATATTTAAAAAATTAAAACCGAAAGAAAAAATCAAATTAGAAGATGATAATGAAGAAGATCAAGCACGATTCATCGATTTTGCTCGTTCATCATCAAAAGGAATAAAATTACAAGGAATTAAGGATTTGATGGTCTCTTTTGGTAAATGTTGTAATCCAATTCCAGGTGATGAGATGGTAGGCTTTATAACACGAGGAAGGGGTCTGACAGTGCATAGGACAAATTGCACTAGTCTTCCAATTCTTAATGAGGAATCAGATCGGTTAATGCCGGTTGAATGGGATGTTTCAAAAAAAGAATATTTTAACGCAAGAATTAAAATAATAAGTCAAGATTCACCCGGTATTTTAAAGAAGATGAGCGAATGTATTTCATCTGTAAATATTAACATTTCCAGTGTTGATTTAAAAGTAATGGATAATTTTGCAACAGCATATTTTATAGTTAAAGTAAATAATGTAAAACAACTTGATAGCATGATGAAAAAATTAATTGCAATCAAAGAAATTGATTTCGTAGAAAGGACAGAAAAATAATGAAAACAAAAACATACACAAAAAAGGATATTGTTAAACGCGTAGCAAATCAAACGAACTCTTCTATTGATCAAACCGCTCCATATGTGAATGAAATTTTTGGCGCAATAAGAGAAATGATGAGCGAAGACCATGGCAATATTCGGATTGAAGTACGTAATTTTGGCGTGTTTGAAGTAAAACCGACCAAAGCAAAACCACGTGCGCGTAACCCTCGTACAAATGAAGAAGTATATGTACCTGCACATAAGAAGTCGCATTTCAAACCTGGTAAAATATTAAAACAAACGCTCAAACAACCGATATAATATAGTATTTATAAATTAAATGGGGAGACTGCTCGGTGTTGATCATGGTGATAGGCGGATTGGGTTAGCTTTATCCGATCCTATCCCTGTAATTGCCTCGCCACTGAAAACTTTATCAGTTAACAATACTCAAGATGCTATTGCTAAAATATTGGATATTATTAAGGAGTTCAATGTTATATTAGTCATTGTCGGTTTGCCGATAGGAATGAAGGGGCAAGAAACAGCACAAACTAATCACGTTAGAAAATTTGCGGATGATTTAACAAAAAATGGAATTAAAGTTGCGTTACAAGATGAACGTTTAACATCGGTTTCCGCAAAAAGATCAATATTAGAGCAGCAAAAGAAGGCAAGTAAAAACAAGGGTTTGGTGGATCAAACTGCAGCTGCGATTTTACTCCAACAATATATTGATAGTCATTACAATGATTAGTATCTTAAAACGACAACACTGGCAATTATCGCTCTTTTCAGGAGTTTTAGTTGGCCTGTCGTATCCGCCTTTACATCTTGGATTCCTTGCCTGGTTTGGGTTAATTCCCTTAATACATATATTGTTAAATGTCAAACCGTGTCAAGCTTTACGACTTGCATTTTTAGCATCGATAACTGCCAATTTTATTTCACTTTATTGGATTGGTTTTAACAGCGGTGCCGGATTTCTTCCTGTTTTTGCATCGCTTATTGGAGCTGTAATATATCTAGGAGTTTTTTGGTCAGGACTGGGATATTTTGTATCATTTATAGAAAGAAGAAATTCTAAGGGTTTAGTTGTATTACCGTTTGCCTGGGTGACAATGGAATTATTAAGGAGTTTTGGAGCTTTGGGGTTCCCCTGGATTAATTTAGGACTAACCCAAACTGATTATTTATCATTAATTCAAATCGCTGATATTACAGGCAGTTACGGAATATCTTTTTGGATAATAATAATTAATATTGGGTTTTATTTAGTAATAATATCTAAGAATAAACGCAAATATTTGATTATAACGAGTTTGGTATTCTTATTAGTATTTAGTTATGGATATATCCGAATTATTACTCTAGATAATGAAAACACAGAATCTGTTATAATAGCCATTACACAGCCAAATATTAATCCTGATGAAAAATGGGAGCCTGAAGCACGAGAAGAAATTTTTGCATTAATGCACGGTTTGCTTGATTCTGCATTAAATTTAAATCCTGATTTAGTATTATGGCCGGAATCCGCAGTACCTGCATATTTACGATTGTCAAGTCATAGACGAAAACCTATTACATCAAAATTGGAAAAATTTAATATTCCATTATTATCTGGGACTGTAGATCGTATTATTGATAAAAATGGAGAAAAAATATATCATAACAGCACTATTTTCATTAAACCTGATGATAGTGTAAAAATGTATCATAAAATTCATTTAGTACCGTTTGCTGAATATATTCCATTGTCAGAAATATTTCCCTCTCTAAAAAAGTTAAATTTTGGCCAAGGTAACTTTACTTCAGGGAAAGATTATACGGTTTTTGAATTGGATTTAGTCAAATTTTCTAATCTAATTTGCTATGAATCGAGTTTGCCAAAAGGAGTAAGAGGCTTTGTAAAAAACGGGGCACAGTTTATAACGATTCAAGCAAATGATGGCTGGTTGGGAAAATCTGCCGGTCCTTATCAGCACTTTGAATTAGCAAAATTACGTGCAATCGAAAATAGAGTTCCCATAATAAGATGCGCAAATACCGGAATTTCCGGTGTGATAAGTCCTGCTGGGTTTGTTCAAAAAAAAATTCCCTTAGGGAAAAAAGCAATTATAACTGCTGAAATTTTACCCATACAAAATTTAACTTTTTATACCAAATATGGTGAAATATTCGCTGCATTCTGTATCATAGTTTCTTTAATAATGTTTACTTCAGTATGGATAAATCGTATAAAATAATATTATTATTAATAGTTATTAGTACAATTAATTTTAGTTTCGCGCAAGGTGGATCAAAAATTGCATCTAAAATCCCGCCTACTATTAAATCAGCCATTATACCGGGTTGGGGTGAATACGAATTAAAAAATTGTTCACGTGGGAATTTTTTCTTTACGACCGAAATTATCGGAATTGTGTTAACGACTTTCAGCTTCGTTAAATCTAATAATCTTACAACAACTTATAAGGCGATTGCTTCTGACCATGCCAACGTAATTATTGCTGGTAAAAATCATCAATTCTGGGTAGATATTGGAAATTATGATTCACAAAATGATTATAATGATGAACATTTAAGGTGGCGTGATTTTGACAATTTATATCCAAGCGAAGCAAATTGGAATTGGGATTGGGACACGAAATCAAAGCGGATTGATTTTGAAGATTTACGAATAGAAAGTGACCGGATGAAATTAATTGGAAAATTTTTTATTGGTGGAATAGTTCTTAACCACATAATTTCAGCAATCGATGTTTACTATTTAAAAAATATATCACTAAAAGAAAAAGTTGAATTTTCATCCTACATAAATCCTGATAATTACCAGTTAGTTTACTCTATTCAATTGAATATATAAAAAAATGGTAAATCCAATTGTTATTTCTTTATTCTATTTAGGTTTTGCGTTTTCGACGATTCTGAGTAAAGCTTGGCATGGGTTGATAATTTATTATGTCCTATGTATCATATTAATACTGTTAAATAGAGCTCATTATAAATCAGCATTTAAACAAGTTAAGCCATTTTTTCTATTTTTTCCGATTTTGATCATCATTTATTTATTTATTTCGTTCGTTTTTACAAGATCTACTTGGATGATGATAATCAATGACGCGGGATATGCAATTAGTAAATTATTATTATTAGTAATTGTAATGGCATTTTATATTGAAATTTTGAAGAAACAAAACATAGTTTTATCTATCAGATCAATTTGGTCAAAATTGAATTTAAAATGGAAATGGGTAGAAGATATATTCATGTTTTTAGAATTAACCCTACGATTCTATCCTACGTTCCAAAGAGAATGGCAAACTATTAATAGATCTAAAAAAGCATTAGGTTTAACATCTTCTGTAAGTAAATGGGGACAAATTAAATCAGTTGTAAATGATTTACCAGGGATGGTTCTTCAAAGTTATCGAAAAGCAGAACACACCGCATCGATTATGCAGCAGAGAGGATACGGAAACCAAATCCCGCGCGGAGTTGCTTGCCCGATACTTTTTAAAATGAGTGATTTAGTATTACTTATAATTATTTTATTCGGATTTACCGTATTGAATCAATATGTCACGTTATAAAATAACAATTCAATATGATGGTACTAATTACTTTGGCTGGCAAATACAGTCGCATAAGCGAACAATACAAAGTGAAATAGAAAAAGCTTTAGCTCCTCTAAATACTAACAAAAGAGTAAGCATAACAGGTGCCGGTAGAACCGATACCGGAGTTCATGCTTTTGGTCAAGTAGCTCATTTTGATTTAGACACAAACTTAAAAACCACCCAATTGTTAAGTGCACTAAACGCAAGATTGCCAGATGATATAAATATAGCTGATGTAGCAGAGACTAGCGATGAATTTCATGCAAGATTCTCTGCAAGGAAGAGATATTATCGCTATCAATGCTATTTAGGCGATAATTTATTGTTGAAAAACCAAACTTGGTTAATTGATAACATTGATAAATCTCTTTTAGATATTTTCGCAAAAAAAATTATAGGGACGCATGATTTTCTGTCATTTTCGAAATTAAATAAACAATTGAAAAACTCTGTTTGCGATATCTATGAGTCTAAGTGGTTTACTTCTGAAAATATGCTTATATTTAACGTTTGCGGAAATAGATTTTTACATCATATGGTGAGATATTTGGTGGGAACAATGGTAGCAGGAGCACAAGGTAAATTATCATTAGAGTATTTTGAAGATTTGTTGATTAATCCACAAAAAAATGTAAAAATTTTCAAGGCTCCGCCCGAAGGATTAATATTGGATAAAATTGATTATGATAAATAAAAATAAATTAATAATTATTGGATTCTCATTATTCATTTTATCATCAATAATCCATTCACAGGATTCTATTTATAATTCTAGACATTCTGCTATTACAAGAGCCATTGAAAAGGTGAGTCCTGCTGTTGCTAGTATAAATGTTGTTCAATTGAAAGAATATTCAACACAATCCTATTATAATGATCCATTTTTTAAATATCTGTTTCCTTACGAAATGCATAGAGAGCGAGTAAAAAGTACCGGTTCCGGCGTGGTAATAAGCCCTGATGGTTATGTAATTACTAATCATCACGTTCTAGAAAATGCACTTGAAATTGTCGTTACACTACCTGGAGGAAAAGAATACTCGGCGGAAATAATTGGGACAGATAAAGTAACGGACTTATCATTAATTAAATTGGAAGGAAGTAATTTTCCATATGCTGAGATTGGTGATTCCGATGATCTTATTATCGGAGAATGGGTAGTGGCATTGGGCAATCCATTTGGCCTATTTGACTTAAACGACGAACCAACTGCAACTGCTGGAATTATCAGTGCGATAAACATGGATTTTGGAACAATGGAATCATCCGGTAGTGTATACCAAGATATGATACAGACGGATGCCGCTATAAATCCGGGGAATAGTGGTGGTCCATTGGTGAACAGTGTTGGAGAAGTTATCGCAATAAATACATTTATTTTTTCCGGATCAAATTATTCCGAAGGATCAATCGGAATTGGTTTCGCTATTCCGATAAAAAAAGCACAAGCAATCGCTGCTGAGTTGCAGAATTCCGGTCAAATTGATCGTACTTATTTTACTGGCATTCATGTTCGACCTATGAGTGAACGGATTGCTAGCTATCTTAAAATTCCATTTAATAATGGCGCAATAGTTTATGAAGTTGATCAAAACAGCGCGGCCGAAAATGCGGGGATAAAATCAGCGGATATTATTGTTTCTGTTAATAGTGTTAGAGTTAATTCCGCAGCGGATATTAAAAATATAATTGTAACAAACGATCTTCGCTCCGGCGATAAATTAAGATTGCGTATTTATCGTAATGGCGAATACCAAAATGTTATATTAAAATTAGCTAGATCAAATGAATGATAAATATTAATGGCTCAAGAAGGTAGAAAAATATTAAGTATATTGTTAATAATTACTTCAGGATTATTATTTATAAGTTTATTTGTTGATATCGCTATATTACCGATAATCGCGGGTATTTTTTCATTATTACTACTGTTCAGTCTAAACTTTTTTCGTGATCCTGACCGTAAAATTCCTGAGGGTGATAATATTATTATTTCACCTGCAGATGGAAAAGTAACAACGGTTACTACTATTAATGATCTGAATGTTGGCGAAAATTCAAAATTAGTCTCAATATTTCTTAATGTTTTTAATGTTCATGCAAACCGGGTACCGATTAGTGGAAAAGTAATCTCTGTTAGTCGCAAAGATGGACAATTTGTTTCAGCTTTTCGTCATGATGCTGTTGATGTAAATGAACAAATAATAACTTTGTTAGATACATCAATTGGAGTAGTAAAAGTGAAACAAATTGCCGGATTAATTGCACGACGAATATTGTGTTACGCCAAAAGTGAAGAAAATATGAAAAAAGGAGACAGATTAGGATTTATTATGTTTGGTTCCCGCACAGATGTTATATTACCATCCTCTGTAAACATAAATGTTGAGGTTGGACAACGCGTAGTTGGTACAGAAACCATTATTGGAAATTTTGAAAATGAAAAATAAAAATAGAATTCATAAACGTATTAATAAGCGCTTTATACCAAATATTTTTACTTTATTAAATATGTATTTAGGATTTTCGGCAATTATTCTAATTATTTCTGGAGATCCGATTCGTGGTGCTTGGTTTGTATTTGCTGCAGCTATGTTGGATGGTTTTGATGGAAAATTAGCTCGTGGTTTAGGTATTGAATCAATTTTTGGAACTGAATTTGATTCATTCGCTGATACAGTATCATTTTGTGTTGCACCGTCACTATTAATATATACAACCTGGGTAGATGGATTGCATCCACTAATAGCGGTGAGTATGAGTTTTGTACCATTAATGTTTGGAACAATTAGATTGGCAAAATTCAACATAATATCTAATGATAATCCAAAACAATATTTTACAGGGGTTACTACGCCGTTATATGCTTTAATTTTATTTGGCTTTATTCTTTTCACTAATCAAAGTTTTGGTACAAATGGAGATCCAAGAATTGCACTTGCTTTAGCCATTGCTTTAGGGTTCGGAATGATCAGTCCAATAAAATTTGGAAAAGTTCCCTCTTTATCTTTTACAATGGGTTTAAAGAATAATGTCCGACTACTTTTCGCAATCACAATTTTTGTAAGCATAATCATATGGCAAGGTCTGGTTTTATTCCCGGTTTTAATTTTATATGTATTATGGAGCTTGATAAACTGGATTATACATCCTGATCGATATGATATTATAGAAAGGTTAGCATCTTCTCACGAAGGGGATTAATTTGAGATGAAGAAACGTTCATGGGGATATATTACTTTAGGTTTGGTTTTCGGTGCTTTGATTGGTTCATTAATTGGCAGTTTATTGGGATGGATATTACCTGAAGGAGTAGTAAGAGATTTTTTCTTACTAGGTGTAAACTTTGATCTTGCCGGTTTAGTCGGAAATGAATCGGGGGTAATTGTACTAGATTTGGTAATTGTTACTTTTAAATTTGGCTTATCTATTGCTTTAAATTTTACAAGTTTAATCGGTTTGGCAACCGCTTATTATTTTTTAAGATTTTTCCGTTAATTCAAATGTTATATAAAGTTAAATTCAATAGAATTTTAGGAGTTTAAAAATGCAAAGTTATGAAATAGTATATGCAGTATTCAATTTAGGCCCAATGGAGATGATAATAATTGTTTTGGTTCTGCTATTATTGTTTGGAGCAAAAAGACTACCGGGCTTAGCAAAAGGCTTGGGACAGGGAATCCGAGAGTTCAAAGGAGCAGTTGACGGAGCCAAGAAAGAGATTGAAGATGTGGGTGACTCAATTGCTAAAGAAGAAAAAAAGCCTGAAGAAAAGAAAGCCGCATAGTTCAAATATTATTTAATATAATATTCTAATTTATAGACAATAACTACCTTTTTCAGTTAATCCATTTCTAACATATTTTAGAAACAAATTACCGTTTAGTTCGTAAGGTTATTATCTTATTTTAACTTATGATTGAATATGCAAACCCGCTCTATTTTTTGTTATTAGCGCTGATACCAGTGCTAATGTTGTGGTACTGGAATTTTGGTAAAAAACTTGAAGGTACTATACAATTTTCATCAACAAAATTATTAGGAAACCATTTTAAAATACGTGGAAGGTGGAGAGTAATTTTGATGCAGATTATTTTTATGTTAATGCTAGCATTAACCATACTTGGATTATCTCGTCCACGACTAGTTGACACGCTCGAAGAAACAAAAATTGAAGTTGTAGATATCATTTTAGTCCTAGATATAAGCAGTAGCATGCTAGCGGAAGACTTTAGACCAAACCGTCTGGAAGCAGTAAAAAATACTGCTAAAACTTTTATTGAAAATCGAAAAGGCGACAGGATTGGCTTACTGGTTTTTGCGGGAGAAACGTTTATACAATGTCCGCTCACAATTGACACTGATGTTTTAACAAATCTGCTGAAAGATGTTACAGTTGCTGAACAGGAATATGACGGCACAGCTATTGGTATGGCAATCGCAAATGCGATTAATCGCTTGCGAAATAGCGATGCAAAAAGTAAAATTATGATTCTACTTTCTGACGGAAGCAATAACGCTGGAGAGCTTGATCCAATGACTGCTGCTGAAATGGCAAACGAATTTGATATTAAAATCTATACGATTGGTGCCGGAACCAACGAATCTGTTACTTATATTCCAAATCGTGGTTATATCCGTAATGAGGTGGACGAAGAAACCTTAAGAGCCATTGCTAAGCAAACTAACGGACATTATTTCCGGGCAAACAATATTAATCGATTGAAACGGATTTATGAAGAAATAGATCAATTAGAACGTACCGAAATTGAGGTTAAAACTTATTCCCGATATAAAGATCTTTATGGATTGTTGCTAATCCCTGCAGCAATACTGGGATTGTGGTACGAAGCACTAAATAGATCAATTTTTAGGAGGAAAATGTAATGGATTGGCGCTATCCATATATCCTACTATTTTTGATCGTATTTATATTGATGTGGATAGTATGGCGTTTTCGCACAAGAAGAGCTTCAAAAGCCAATACTAACAATGCTTTAAATAGTAGATTGAAGGAAAGAATTGATCCTAAAAAGCAATTATGGAAAAGAAGATTCAGGGTATATAGTTTAATATTATTAATAATTGCTGCTGCGGGTCCCCTAATTGGAACACGGGTAAAACCGGTTGAACGAAAAGGAGTAGATTTAATATTTGCAGTTGATGTATCAGTGAGCATGAACGCAGAAGATGTAAAACCTACTAGGCTGGAAAAAGCAAAGTTTGAAATTTCACAAGTAATTAAAAAGCTCAAAGGTGACAGAGTTGGAATTATCGTTTTTGCAGGATCGGCTCATTACTTTTTACCGCTAACCGGCGACTATGAAGCAGCTCGGTTATTTTTAGATGCTATTGAATCAAAAATGATAAAAACTCAGGGCACGGCTCTCAGTGCTGCTCTTAAGACGAGTATAGCAGCTTTTCCTGACGAAAGCGAAAAGTATAAAGTATTAGTAGTAGTTTCCGACGGTGAAGATCACGAAGGAGAAGCAATCGAGATTGCGAAACGTGCTTCAAAAACGGGGATTGTTATTAATACAATTGGTGTTGGTTCGGTAACCGGTTCTTTAATTCCTATCGGCAAAAACGGACAAGTTGCTGAGTATAAAACAGACAAAAAAGGACAATTGATTACTACAGTATTAAATGAAACTATCTTAAGAGATCTTGCGAAAGCTGGTAACGGAATTTTTATTAGAATTGATAATCAAAAAAATAACGATGAAAAATTATATGATGTAATAAACGCAATGGAGAAAAAAACATTTAGTTCAATTCAGTATGCTGAATTTGAAGACAGATATCAATTATTCGCAATATTTTCATTAATTTTTGCAGTTATGGCTTTCATTATTCCAACAAATCGCAAGGAAAAATGAAAAACACAATATTTAAATGAGAAAACCAATATTAACATCACTAATCATTTTTGCTTTTTCTATCACTGGTCTATTAGCTGACGATGATGGATTAAATCATTATAAAAATAAAAAGTTTGAAGAAGCCAAAGCGTATTACGAAAAAATCCTTACAGCGAGAGAAGATAATGCAGCTGCAAATCTGGGTTTAGGGGCAAGCCAATATCAGTTAGGAGATATAACTAATGCTGCGAAATCTTTTGAAGAAGCTTTGAAATCTGAGGATATGAATATTCAAGACAGAGCATATTATAATATGGGTAATTCTCTATATAGTCAGCAAAAGATTGAAGAAAGTATCGCGTATTATCGTAAAGCCTTAGAGCTAAATCCGAACGACAATGATGCAAAATTTAATTACGAATTAGCAAAGTATATTGCCCAACAACAGCAGGATCAAAATAATGAGAATCAGAATGATCAACAGGATAAACAGAACCAAGATCAAAATGATTCCAAAAATGATAATGATCAAGATAATGAATCGCAAGATACAGACAAAAAAGAACCTGATAAGCAAGACGATGAAGAATCCGATTCAAGCCAAGATGAAAAGAGAGACGCTCCAAAAACTCAAAAACAGATGAACGCTGAAGCAATACTAGATGCATTAAAAGATGAAGAAA
>JBHPEE010000034.1:0-18773 GCA_042577295.1 Fidelibacterota bacterium
AAATTTTTAAAAAATATTTACGAAAATTTGTAATTATACTATAATAATCGCCATTCTGGATGCACTTTCTGTGGATGCAAATTCACTGAAAGAGACTCTTCTTACGTCTATTCTGATTAAATAGTAGTTTTGTATAATGTATATTATAAGAGGTTTCTAATTAGTTAAATTTGCATATTCTAACAGTTAATAATATATTCTTTAGGACGTGTGTTATTCGAAAAATTAAAGAAATATTAATATATATATTTATTGTTTTTGGTTTATTCGCCTGTAACCAAACTACAACTATGAACAATTCAGATATTATTGTATTTGAAGACATTAATTTTGAAAATCTCGTTCGGGAGGCCATCAATAAACAAACAGGACAATTAACAACTTCCGAGGTTATTTCTATTATTGAATTAAGAGGATTTGGAAGAGATATAAAAAGTATCAAAGGAATTGAACACTGTACAGGTTTAAAAAAACTCTATCTTTCAACTAATAAAATTAATGATATAACATATTTAGAGAATTTGGTCAATTTAGAAGAATTAGGGCTACTTTATAACCAAATTAGTGACTTAACACCATTGAATGATTTGATTAATTTGAGCTACTTAGGTATTCAAACAAATAATTTAATTTATATTGATGCATTGACTAATCTTACAAATCTGCATTTACTAAAAATTGGTAATAATCATATTACTGACATAAATCCTTTGGTTCAAAATCAAGGGTTTGGTGCTAATGATAAAATTAATTTAGTAGGTAATCCGTTAAATGACATCTCCATTAATAAATATATACCACAATTACGAACCAGAGGAGTTATAGTGGTTTATTAATATTTTTGAATCAAATATCCCTATACAATTCCTGTGAATGTTTATCCCCTATTAGTTCCAAAAACGTGTCCCAAAACAAACGAACAAATTTGAGTGTACCAAAAACGATGGGTTTTGGAGCATTGTCGAATTGACAACATTAATAAAAATGAATTGTCTAAACTGTTATTATCTTAATTTAACAAAGAAAAATAAAAATGAATAATAAAATACTAGGACTAATCATAGTCATTTTTATAATGTTAATAACGTCTTGTAAAAATAATGAATCAAAAATACCTCTTATTGTTAAATCCGATAAATTTGTAGATATAGGGACCCATAAACTACGTGTAGTGCTATCGGATGTTAAGAGTGAGTATACCATAGTTTTGGAAGCAGGTGGAGGAGTGTTTTCAGATGCTTACCGAGAGATTCAAGATACTCTTGCTAAACTGACAAATACAAGGGTAATTAGTTATGATCGTTCAGGATTTGGGAAAAGTGAACTTGGGCCGGATAATTTTACTGCAATAGATGAAGTAAACGCGCTTAAAAAATGTTTGGAAGTCCAAGGATTCAAAAATAAATATATTCTTGTTGGACATTCATATGGTGGACTTTTAGTCCAACTGTTTGCTTTACGATATCCGGACCTTGTCAGCGGTCTCGTACTAATTGATCCTATGAATGTAAAATTTGTTAATAGATTTGGGCTTGATAACCTTAATGCAATAACACCCTATTTTGAGAATCCAACAGAAAATTGGCAGAAGGCAGGAAATAGAATGGTTGATAATTTTTCGAAAGCTCTGGAAGTATTAAGAGGGAAGGAATTACATAATCAAATTCCGGTATTATTATTAACGGCGGGCAATCCAATGGTTCCGGAGATATGGCGCGAATGTCACGAGGAAATGGTTATGAATTCTGAAAATCATAAACTATTAATTGCTGAAGGAAATAATCATGATATTACAAGTGAGAATCCTGATATAGTAATAAATACTATCATAGAGTTAATTAATACCATTAATGCAAATTAAATCAAATGGACTAATCAGGAACACGATATATTCATATCAACAGATTAATTTTAACTCGTAAAAGGAGTAGTATTGGAACAAAATAATAAATCAAACAGAAAAAATAATAATATGATTCTTAATCATCCAATTTCTAAAATCATAATTGGAATTATTGTATGTATTATTATACCATTATTGCTTATGATGTTCGCAATAAAACCTTTATTTGGATTTCTTGATTTACCTGAAGATACATTAAAATTGATTCGAGCTCCTTTTTCTATCTTAGTTATTCTTTTTACATACAAAATATTTTTTAAATACTTTGATAAAAGAATAGTAACAGAATTATCTTTCAAATATCTTGTTAAAGATTCCATAATTGGACTATTAACCGGTTTTATACTCATATCTCTTGTAACTGCTACATTGTATTTATTTGGATACTACGAACCTCATTCAACAGGATATTTCTCAATACTAATTAATGCTTTCATGTTATTTACTATTGCTGGAATTCTGGAAGAAATTATCTTTCGCGGAATCATTTATCGGATTACTGAAGATAGTCTTGGCACAGTTTGGGCGTTAATAATTTCATCATTAATATTTGGTTTTCTTCATATGGCAAATACAAATTTCAATCTTTTGAGTGGATTTGCAATTGCTCTTGAACTTGGATTATTGACAGGGATATTCTTTACCTTAACTAAGCGACTGTGGTTACCGATAGCTCTTCACATTGGTTGGAATTTCAGTTTTATATTTTGGGGAACGACTGTTACAGGTGCAACTGAGTTTCCGAATTTTATTGATAGTACGCTAGTTGGCCCTGAGTTAATAACGGGAGGAGTATTTGGTCCTGAAAATTCAGTAATTACCATACTATTCAGTTTGATATTATTTCTGGTGATATTTTTTCAAGCGTCTAAGAGGGGGCAAATTATAAAAAGAAAGTCCCAAAAACGCTTCCCAAAACAAACAGGCTAATTTGAGCGCACCATAAACGGTGGGTTTTAATACAGAGACCCGTTCTAACAAGGCGTGGTTTTAGCAAAAAATGGAGTATTTTCTTTTAAAGTTCTGTCACGAATTAGTCACATTTTTCTGTAAATCAATATATTGTTGATACTTCGTCAGTCTCATAACCCTACGGCACCATTCATTGTACCAAAAACGATGGGTTTTGGCGTTATTATATCACTTATATATTTTCTTTTAACCAGTTAATGACAATTCTTATTACGGGTATATATCTTTGAGTCTTTTGATCTTCAAATGAGTGCCCAACACCTTTAAGTAATACTATGTCGACATTTTCATTATGGCTTTCTTTCATCAATTTTTCAATGTTATCAATACATGATTTTGCAGGAACAATTGGATCTAATTCCCCGTATATTGAGAGGTACTTTTTACTCATATTTTTCATTTCTGATAGAAAATCTTTACTGGCTGAACGAAATACGGGCCACATAAATACTAAATTAGAATCTTGAAAAACTTCATCATAAGGTGTTGGTAGAAGAAATGGATCGAAAATTTTACGTTTTGTTCTAATTTCTTTGGCAATATCCTCCAGCGCTAATGAGTCATTACTAGACCAAGCTGAATGATGCCTTTTCCAAAGAGGCAATACTTCAGTTATTAAGGAATCTGAATAACCTCTAATTTTTAATGCATTGGCAATATTATAGTCGTTTTCCTCTTCCATTGGCACAATTGGTCCTGATTTATTAATTACAAATGATATTTCATCAAACCGTGCAGCAGCAATCGATCCAACGATCCCACCTTGACTCCCTCCAGATACGCCTATTCGTTTTGGATCAATTTTATCTTCATTGACTAGATATTTTGCAATAGAACCAACATCATTAATAAAGTCATCATAAGTTGCTTCAGCATAAGAACCACCAGACAATCCTGTACCCCTCTTATAATAAACCGTTGCAGCATATCCACATCTAGCTAACCGGGGTGCCTCAAATCTCGGAGACATCATTATTTCTTCAGTATTATTAAATCCTCCTGGGATAAGAATAATTGTTGGCCAAGGTCCGTCACCGTAGGGTAGATATAATTCAGCCGAAATGAAAATTCTATCCGATTCAACCCGAAAATCCTTGGTGTTTTCCCAAGTCTCTATGTTATCGTAATAATCAAAACAAATAGGTCTTACAAGTAGCTGTTCAACACGTTCATTAGTTAAAATATTTGAAGTAGCATTAAGACTGGTGGGAGTGTGTATTTGTGCAAATGTTTTTGAAAATGTGATTTGAAGAATTAAAATTAGACAAATTCTAAATATTATTTTCATTTGACTACCTTTTCATTTTTATTTCGTAATATTATTATAATGACTGATTTACTCAATTGATTTTGCACAACGAAAGCCAATCCACGAAGATTTTTGATCGCTAAACACACCTCTTCGTTCATATGTTTTTACAGGAGCCCGATTGTAACATCCTCCTCGTATGATACGTATTCTTGTTTTATTTAAATCAACAAAATTATTATCTTGGTATTTGTATTTTGAGTAATATTGGCCAATCCATTCAAACACGTTTCCCGTCAGGTCATATATGCCTAACTCATTTGGTTTCTTAGTTCCAACTTTATGAAGTTGATCGTTACTGTTATATAAGTGTACTGCATATAGATCAATTTCATCCTCAAGACTATTTGTTCCGGAATATCTTTTCATTTTTCCGCCACTTCTTGCTGCGTATTCCCATTCGCTTTCAGTTGGGAGTCTGCAATCACACCATTCACAAAAAGCTTTAGCATCTTCCCAAGATATATCAGTAACAGGATATAATTTTTCTTTTGGGGCTTTATAATCTATATTTACTGATCTTGCATAATTCTCATATTGTTCTACAGTAATCTCATATTTAGATATCAGAAATGAATCAACTTTTACCAAATGTGCAGGTAAGGCATCATTATCAGAATAATTCCAACTATCGCCCATCAAATATAGCCCACCCTTAATTGGAACCATCTCTATATGAACAGTATTACTCCAATTTTTTTTAGTCCAAGGCGCACAGCTAAATATTACAAGAAATATTAATAACAAACTTTTTCGTAATGCTCTAAAAATCACTTTTCAATATTTTAATATATTAATACTAAAATGGTAAATCCAGAGAGGAATTTAGACCGAACAGTCATAGGATAACTCCTGTAAAATATTGTTAGAATAAACCAAAATTTAACACTTTAACTTGATTTCACAACATCACCAATTACTTATTTAGAATACAATCTTATCAGGTCCATCTTATGCATTTCGAGTACCATTAGTAAATCCCTAAAACGTTTTCCAAAACAAACGGGTTAATTTGTGTGCGCCAAAAACGGTGGGCTATGATACGATCATTAGTTAGTCGGAAAACTGTAATGTTGTCTATTTAATGCAAGAAAAAACCCTATGAATGATTGCTGTGTAATGGATATTCAGAAAAATAATTGTTCATTACAACTATTTTATCACATAATTAGTAAATTTGGAAACTACCGCATGAATATTAATAGAATAAAAAAGATATTAAAAACACAATACGATATCAATCCGATTGAAATTAAAAAACTTTGGGGCTATGAAAACCAAAATTACCTAGTCATTACTGATAGTAAACAGTTTGTTTTTAAAACGTATTTATATGATGACGATCTACTCCCCATCATTGAGGCGGAGAATGATGTGCTTCTTCATTTAAAAAATAATAATCAAGACGGTTCCCCCTTACCTATTGTTTTTGATAATGGATCTTATGTGAAAGTTCTTGATATTGATGGAGAAAAGAGAATTTGTAGATTACTGTCTTATCTTGATGGAACATTATTAGGTTATATTACACCAAGTAAAAATATATTTAAGTCATTAGGTAAATTTACTGCTCAATTAGACCTGCAACTTCAATTATTAAATAACAATACTATTAAGGCAAGAAAGTGGCATTGGGATATTCAATATTTAGATCTTAACAAGAAATATATTCAAGATATATCAAACTCTAGGAATAGAAGCTTGGTCAAATACTTCATTCAGCAATATGAAGAAAATGTCAGATCATTAGTTCCAGAACTAAGAAAATCTATTATTCATGGTGATGTAAATGAATGGAATATATTGGTTATAAATGATCAGGTTACAGGTATTTTTGATTTCGGTGATTTAGCATATACACAACTAATAAATGAATTAGCAATTTCAATTACCAATGCCTGTCTTTATGTAGACAATCCTGTCTCTTGGGCAGCAATAATATTTGAATCCTATAATAAAATACTACCATTAGAAGAAAAAGAAATAAAAATATTATACTACCTAATAGTAGCACGATTATGCATAAGTGTCATTAATTCAGCTCATACAAGAATTACTGATCCTGATAATAAATACACTTTTAAGAGTGAAAAATTGGCCTGGAAATCTCTATATCAATGGTTAAAAATCAATCCTATTGCCTTAGAGAATAAACTTCGAACTACAGTAGGTTTAAATCCAATAAAACCAAAGCCCACCAATAGGATGATTAATGAAAGGTATAGAGTTGTGAGCTCTATATATTCATTGAGTTACTCTAAGCCTATACACATGGTTAGATCAGCGTTCCAGTATATGTATGATGCTCATGGGAATACATTTTTGGATGCCTATAATAATATCCCACATGTTGGTCACTGTCACCCAAAGGTAGTAGCCGCAGGTCAGCGGCAAATGGCTAAACTCAATACGAATACTAGGTATATCTATGATTTATTATCCGAATACTCGGAGAAACTATTATCAAAGTTTCCAAAATCTTTAAATAAGGTTTATTTTGTCAATTCAGGTAGTGCAGCAAGTGATTTAGCTATTAGGCTAGCTCAAGCGCACACAGGTTATAGAAACATTATGGTAATGGAACATGGTTATCATGGTAATACTCAAACAGGAATAGATATCAGTGACTATAAATTCAACAGTAATAATGGTCAAGGTCAAAAAGAATACATCCATAAAGCTATAATTCCTGACACATTCCGAGGGCAATATACCAATAATGACGGCAATGCTGGCGAGAGGTATGCAAATGATGCTATTAATATGTTAAAAACATCCAGCGATACAATTGCAGCTTTTATTAGTGAACCAATTCTTGGGTGTGCAGGACAGGTTCCATTAGCAAAAGGATATTTAAAAAAACTATATCCTGAAATAAGGAATCGGGGAGGTGTTTGTATTAGTGATGAAGTCCAAACTGGCTTTGGAAGACTAGGAAATTATTTTTGGGGATTTGAAGAACATGAAGTCATACCTGATATTGTAATTTTAGGTAAGCCAATGGGAAATGGACATCCATTAGGAGCTGTTGTAACATCTGCAGAAATAGCCGAGTCGTTTAATAATGGAGTTGAATTTTTCAGTTCATTTGGAGGGAATCCTGTTTCATGTGCAATAGGATTAGCAGTGTTAGAAGTTCTTGATGAAGAAAACCTACAGAATAATGCAAAAGAAGTAGGTACTTACTATAGATCTCTCCTAATTGAATTGCAAAATGAGTTCGAATGTATTGGAGATATAAGAGGTTCTGGTTTATTTGTTGGTGTAGAGATAATAGAGAAAAATACAACAAAACCAGATACCAAATTAGCTAGTACTATTAAAGATAATCTTAGAAACAAGAATATTCTTATTAGTACAGATGGTCCTTACGATAATGTGTTAAAGTCCAAACCGCCTCTTTGTTTTACAAAAGAAAATGCCCAACAAGTAGTTGATGGAATCTATAATACATTAAAATCGTCATATAGAATATAAAATTATACAAATTTGAATGGACACTTGTGGATAGTAATGGACAATAGTATCGCACTATTGTAGCACACTTTCAAAATCGCTCCTCGTATCAACGGTCTTCACACTGGACGGAAATAGTATTAAAGAAATATGTAACTAATTTTTTGTACCTAAAAGTCCTGCTAAAATATACTTTACTCCTTTAGTAAATTTCTCGTGGAAATCTATTTTATAGTGAGAATATTTAGGTTTTTCCAATACTTTTAATTGATTATCGGAGAGGTCAGCCATCTGAAATAGTCCAATTCCAAGTGCCGATTGAAGACTGAAAAACTCAATAACCTTTTCAAAAGACAATCCCTCTATTTTATTTACCAAATGTTCAGCCATTAGTTGAAAAACTTCACTGAAGGATTCTTTAAAATTCAATAAACTTTCAAAAGAAGCATGTTTCTCTAAATGTTCATATAGAATTGAAATCAATTCAATTAATCGTCTATTTTTCTTCAGTAAATCAGCCCATATTTCTGAAAATTCATCAATAGAATAGTATCCATCTTTATAAAAATCATTTAGTAAATCATTCTTCCATAATTTTATATCATATTTAAGGAATTCAAGGAAAATCTCTTCCTTTGATTTAAAATATTTGTAGAGATTCGAGCGAGTGAATCCTGCTTCTTTAGCAATCTGCACAAAAGTGATCTCTTCATATCCAAATTTTTTATAAAGACTTTCAGTTGCTAATACAATCTCATTGATTCTTTGCTCCTTTTGCTCACCACTACGAGCTCTAGTCCATGTATATGGTGTATTCATGCTAGCTCCTACAAATTGTAACTAACTCCAGTTAATTCTTCTGAAACTGCCCATAGTTTTTTAGCAATTTCTTTATCATGTGATAAATCATTTGACTGTACCTTTACAGGATATCCTCGCATCTCACGCATACCATCGGGACCATAATAATCACCACTTTTTATTTGTCCATCAGTTGCTGCACGTAAGGTCGACAATGTACCTTGCTCTATTGGCATGGCAAGGAAATTACTTAGGAAACTAAACAATCCTGAATGTCGCTGCAATTTAGTTGCGGTCCAACCTGGATGAGCAGCAGAAACAATTGTATTAAAACCGTCCTTATTTAGTTTATTTTGTAATTCATGGGTAAAATATAGGTTGGCTATCTTACTATCACAATATGACCTCATCGCCTTGTATGGTCTATTTTCCCAATTCAAATCATTGAAATCGATATTGCCATAATTGTGAGCTCCGCTAGAAATATTAACTATGCGTGAATTAGGTGTGTTTTTAATCAATTCCATTAATTGCCCAGTTAGAGCAAAATGTCCTAAATGATTTGTCCCGAATTGTAACTCAAATCCATCAATAGTTTTTCCGTAAGGTGGCATCATTACACCAGCATTGTTGATCAATAAATCTAGTTTGGCATACTTTTGTTTGAAGTGATTAGCAAATTGCTCAATAGATTTTAAATCAGCTAAATCGAGTAACATCAGACTTACATTTGCTTCAGGATATTGATTCTTAATCTTTTGTATAGCCTTATCACCTTTATCTTTATTTCGTATCGCGACTATAACCTCTGCACCTTTATTTGCAAGAACCCTTGATGCTTCCAAACCAATTCCACTACTTGAACCGGTTACAATTGCTACTTTTCCTTTTTGACTTGGGATATTTTCCGCAGTCCACTTTCCTTTTTTCAATTTAATTCTCCTCTTCAAAATAATATTAGTGTCATTGTGTCTCTAATTTAAGGAACACCGTGTCACTTATCAAGTATTATTTAAATAATGATCAAATCATTTCCTTTTAAAGAGAGAAATAGGCATCTATTAGGTACCGAGATTTGTAGTTTGTAAGGGTAGTGACCCGCCTTTACACGGCAGAGGTCGGCAGTTCGAGCCTGCCATCGCCCACAGAAAAATCCTCGTTCGTAAATAGGCTTTGTCGACGAGGATTTGTGTTTTAAAGAATCAATTTTTGACTTTTCGTCAATGGACAGTAATGGGCAAAAGTATAGCACTATTGTAGTACACTATTTTTGCCCACTGTTCTTATTAGCTGTGTTATACAGTTAGTAATATTTAACAAATCAATTGTATACAAAACGAATTTTATATATACAAGTTTGAAATAATTTGTCTATTACTGTCCACTTAATTTATTTTTTATTTATCAATGGAATAATAATCATTATTAATCCAATTATACTAAGTATTATAAAACCGATCCAACTTTGTGGTTGCAGTTTCATATAGATTGCAAGTACTATTATCAAAATCCCAATTATTCTATAAACCATGTTGACTCCATTACTAATTGTTTTAATATTAATAACAAATCAATAACATTTAAACGATAATATGTGATCATGACCAAAAACTAATATAGATTAAAAGTTAATTTTATACGTCTTCCTGAATAATTCAACTATCTCTGATAGATTTACGCTTTGCTAGGTTAAAAATGGTTATAGTAGAAATATTGAAACCCCATTTGCATTTGTTTAATTCTTAATTCAACAAGTAACTTTCCACTATTATATTATACAACCTTTATATTGAGAATAAGCAATGGACAAAAGATGTTAAGCAATAAAATGAATAAACCAGAAAATTGTATTCTAGTTATCTTTGGTGGCACAGGAGACTTAACAAAGCGAAAATTATTACCGGCATTATTTGATTTATATTCAAGAAAATTACTTCCTTCAAAAATTGCTGTTATTGGTACTGGCCGTTCTGACTATAGCGATGAACAGTATCGAAACAATATGTTTGAAGCTCTAATTCAATTTTATAATAAACAAAAAGCTGATGGTGAACAATTTAAAATATTCTTAAAAAATATTCATTATCAGCAAGGTAATTCCAGAAACCTGGACGATTATTTAATTCTTAAAGAAAGAATTACTGGTTTAGATGATATGATTAATAGTAATGGTAATTATATATTCTATCTTGCTACTTCACCAGCATTATTTAGTGTAATTTCAGAAAATATTAGTAGGGTAGGTCTTAATAAACAAAGAGATGGATGGAAAAGGCTTGTTGTAGAAAAACCGTTTGGTTACAATATAGATTCCGCAAGATCGTTGAATCAAACGTTGCTAAATATATTTGATGAAAAACAGATATATAGAATTGATCACTATTTAGGAAAGGAAACAGTACAGAATATATTAGCGTTTAGATTTGCTAACGGAATTTTTGAACCCCTATGGAATAGAAATTATATACATCATATTGAGTGTACAGGAGCTGAAAATATCGGTGTTGGAACCCGAGGTGAATATTATGATACATCTGGTGTATTAAGAGATATGGTGCAAAATCATCTTCTTCAAGTAATAGCGACAATCGCGATGGAGCCTCCTGCAAAATTTGATGCCGACTCTGTTAGAAATGAAAAAGTAAAGGTATTCCAATCTTTATGTCCTATAAAACCTGAGAATGTTGAAAAGCAAGTTTATAGAGGACAGTACACGTCATCAGTTGTAGGTGGAAATAAATTAAGGGGATATAGAGAGGAAGATGGAGTCCCTGTCGAATCTCAGACAGAAACCTATGTTGCAATAAAATTTTTTATTGATAGTTGGCGTTGGGGTGGGGTACCATTTTTTATTAGATCTGGGAAAAGACTTGCAAAACGTGAAACAAAAATAGTAATACATTTTAAAAAGACCCCTCATATTCTTTTTAAAGGAGACAATTCCGACGATATTAAAGACAATCAATTGATTATACGGATTCAACCGGAAGAAGGGATATCGTTAAGGTTTGGAATGAAACAACCTGGATCAGGTTTTAAAATTACTTCGGTTGATATGGATTTTAGTTATTCAGATATTAATGATATTTCACTTCCTGAAGCATATGAAAGGTTATTATTAGATGTTATTATGGGTGACCCCACACTTTTTGCGCGTGCTGATGCAGTTGAAGCATGTTGGTATTTTCTAAAACCAATTTTGGATAATTGGAACGAAAAATCGAACTCACCACTTTATGGATATCCGGCTGGATCGTGGGGTCCTAAAATAGCAAGCAAACTGTTTGGTGATTATGGTGAAGACTGGAATCAATCACTATTAACTGAAGAAGTTCAAGGAAATTTTGAAATTTTGTGAGAAATATTGAAAGTATAAAATGCTTTAAAACTCCTGAATTGTTGGCAAACTCATTAGCGTTTGAATTCAAAAAAGTAGTGTTAGAATATTTATTATCCAATAGAAAATTTAACATAGCAATTTCAGGTGGAAATACTCCTAACACTTTTTATCAAACGTTGGCATCTTCAAAGAATGTGGAAAGTATTCCTTGGTATATTGTCCATTTATTTTGGGTTGATGAAAGATGTGTACCACCAGATGACAACGAAAGCAATTATAAATTAGCTAAGGAAGTTTTACTAGACAGAATTGATATACCTAAGGAAAATATTCATCGAATACATGGTGAAAAATCTCCTGATATTGAAGTAGTACAATATTCTGAAGAAGTTTTGGAACATTTTGGGAATCAATATTTAAATATTCCACGTTTCGATTGGGTATTTTTAGGTTTGGGAGAGGATGGTCATATAGCATCAATATTTCCATATTCCCCAACGCTTACCAGTAAGTATTCATTATTTCATCATACAATAAACCCTTATACAAATCAGAATAGAATATCGATGTCTATTCCAATTATTAATCAATCAAAAAGAATTACTTTTATTATAACGGGGGGCAATAAAGCAGATATATTGAGAAGGATAATAAAGTTATCACAAAGATCAAAAAAGTATCCTGTAACGTATATATCGCCTCAAATGGGTTGTGTAGACTGGTATATTGATATAAATGCCGGAAAATATTTATATCCAGATAAATAAAAACTTATGACAAATTTTGAAAACATAGACTAGAAGAAAAAAAATAACACTAAAAATTAGAAAAAATTGGATTCATACTTGAATGAGCGCCGATGGGGAACAGTTTGTAATTACTCCAATACTCTACGTCATTTATTGAATATAAAAAACTAGTGCTTGTGATTGCAATCAATAGCAATATTTTGTTTAAGTCTTTGTTTATGATAATAGTATTTCATCTAAAATATTGTTCTTATAAGAGTAAATAATCCAAGTCCAATAGTAACTATCGCTATTGAGCGTTTAAGAATTATTTCATTTAAATTGCGCACGATATTGGCAGAAATTGGTACAGACAGAAGAGCTCCAGCACAGACAGGAATTAATAATTCTAAAGTAATGTGCTGTCCCTTAAGTAAAAACAATGTTGCTCCTACCAGGCAAGTAAAAGACTCAGCAAAGGAGGTTATGGCTACTGAGGCTTTACCCGGAATACCGCTTAATACTTGTCCAGCAGTAAGCAATGGACCATACCCCCCCCCACTTAATGCCTTGTTGAAAGAAGCTACACTTGCAATGGAAACCATTTTCCATTTTTTATAGGCAAAGGATCTATTTACATATATCCAAATAACTATTCCTGCTAAAGTAATTATTGTTCCAATAATAAGCTTTAGGTAAAACTTCGGAATCTGAACAGCTAGATTTACACCAACTATAACCCCCAAAACTGATCCTGCAGCTAGTACTATAGCAACTTTTATATCTAACGATTTTTTTGCAAACCGCACATTACCAGCCCGATGATGAAAAATGCTAGCAGACATTCCACTGAGAAATTCAGAAACTAATATTGTTGGAACGATTTGTAATGGTTCAAATCCGGTTGCTAATAAAATTGGTGTTAGTGTTGTACCATACCCCATTCCAAGACTACTATCCATCAATTCACAAACAAAACATAGTCCAATTAGCAAAACTACATTTAATTTAAATTGTACAACTCCATTGGAAAAAGAATATACAAGAACTAATACTATGGAAATAATCCAAATTATAATTATTGGACTAATTCTTTTTTCAGTAATCATAATGTCTCTCTATTATATTTACTCAGTTTATTTAACTATCAAAATAGGGCAATCCGAACTGCGCAAAACTTTTTCTGTTGTACTTCCCAAAAGAAAATGTGTAAGTCCTGAATATCCGTGGGAACCCATTATCATGAGATCAAAATTGTTATCAGATGCAAACCTATTTATTGAGTTCGCTACATGCCCTTTAATTACTTTAATATTGTAATTATTAATTATACCTGCTTCTTTACTAATCTGTAAGAGTTTTTCTTGGGCATTTTTTGCTGTAGTTTTAAATATATGATCTACATTCATTTCGTTACCGGCTAAATAATAAGCCGGCGGGATAGGCTCTTCAATTACGTGCAATAATGTTAAAACCGCACTAAACTTTTGAGCAATATCATATCCTTCAGAAACTGCCCGCAGGGATTGATCCGAGTAGTCTGTTGGGATAAGAATATGTTTTGGCACTGACATAACTGAATGATCTTTTCTTATGGTAATAATATTGCATGGAGTTGTTTTTAGAACTTTTTCGGTAACACTTCCTAATAACATATGTCTTATACCACGCCTGCCGTGTGTTCCCATTATAACTAAATCTATCTGCTCTTTTTTAATGTAATCAATTATACAGGGAGCGGTTGCGTACCCTTTTATTGATGTTTTTTTAATTTTATCATAGTTAATGCCATATTTTAGTTCATATTTGTCCATGCTTTGCTTTAAATCAACTTGTACATCTGTAGTAATCTCAAATTCTGAATCAAAGGGATTAAGGTTCCTCACATCTGCAAAAAATACGTGCAACTCTGCATTATACATTTTTGCTATTAATAATGCATACTCATAGGCTGCTTCGGCACATTCTGAAAAATCTGTTGGGAATAAAATTCGTTTATAAAACTTCATAAAACCTCTTCCAAATTGTTTTTATTGTTTAACTATCAAAACCGGACAAGTTGCGCTACGCACTACTTTGTCTGTTGTACTTCCCAAAAGAAAATGAGTAAGACCGGTATGCCCGTGAGAACCCATTACAATTAAATCAACTTTATTGTCCGATGCATATTTAGTTATTGAACTGGCCACATGACCCCTAATTACTTTTATTTTATAATTTAATCTGATACCTACATCCTTGTTAATGTCAGATAGTTTCTTTTTTGCATCTTTGGCTGTTAATTCATAAAAGCGGTCAATAATCTCATCCCCACCTTCCAAGCAATAAGCTGAGGGAATCGGTTCTTCAATTACATGCAATAGTGTTATATCTGATCCAAGTTTTTGGGTAATATTATATCCCTCTAACACTGCTCGAAAAGCATGGCTTGAATAATCCGTTGGAACGAGAACATGTTTTGGCACTGATTTAATAGAATCCTCGTTACAAATAATGATAACATGACAAGGTGATGTTTTTATTACCTCTTCGGCAACGCTTCCTAATAACATATGTCTAAATCCACGTCTACCGTAAGCACACATCACGATTAAATCAATGCAATTAGTTTTAGCATAATCAACAATAGTTGGCGCTGTTGCATAACCTGTATTGCATCTTTTAATAGTTTTATTCTCAAATATGCTATATTTAGACACATATTTGTCCATTTGTTTGCCCAGTTCCAATAGATAAGACCTTGCATCTTTTGATGAAGAATGAATTTTAAATTCAGGTCCAAAAAAATTGTAATATGGTATATCAGCATGGAAAATATGTAGTTCCGCATTATATGTTTTTGCTATTATCGATGCATATTCATAACCCTTTTCTGAACACTCTGAAAAATCAGTTGGGAATAGAATTCGTTTATAGAATTTCATGTTGATCTCCCTTTAGGATTTCTTCTTTCTAGAGTTTGAATATTTAATAATTTCTCCTTCAGGAGTACCTATTAAATCCATAACCTTATCTGCTATAAAACCTGAGATTACAACTGAAAGTAAAATACCTATAACCACAGAAACCTTATTTACTACACTAGACACTGACAAAGCAGTATTAAATTGATTTGTTGTCATTGTTCTGATTCTATTTATTATTTTATGACATTCGCGAGCTGACATAACGCACATCTCTACGCTATTTTCATAATGTCTATTATATTCCTGAACATCATAAACTGTGGCTTTTTTAAAATTAGATCGATACTCTGATAAATTATCCTTTAGAAGCAATAATTCACTGATAATATAATCGTCAGTTATGATAGTACTGAGATTCGTTGTCAAAGTAAATAATGTGTCAAAGTACGATTGAAATAGTCCTATAGCTCCATAATCTTTTCTTAGAAAATAGTTCTTTTCCTGCCTTCTACATTCCAACAATGAGTTTTCTATTTCACTCGTATAGGAAAAATTTTGAAATGCTGTTTGCATCTTTGCCTGTTGCCATATAATAACCCCAGCAACAATTGTCATAACCATAACGATTAATAAGACGCCACATGTTATTCTAATGCGAAGGTTCATGATTGCCCTCCTTTTTTTGGTTTAAAAAAACAAAAAATGTCATTATCAAAAGATTTCATTGTATTGTACTGTCAAATATTGAGTGTACAATGCTTGTTAATTGCTTAATAATTTCATCAACCCTCGCTCCGGGCATTTCTACAATTTTAATTCCAGCAAGCATTAACATTTGAGCTGATTGGTCTTCATTCTTTCCGCAAATGATCGCATTAACCCCCTGTTTAATAAGAAATTGTGAACAAAATATTTCAGCGCCACTAATAGTTTTATTGTACATATTGGGAATAAATTGGTAATGATTTAAATCTGCAGTATTTACCAACAAAAAATAGTTAGTGTGTTGCAAGTCAGACGGAATCAAAGATTGTAAATTGTTTTCTAATGCAGTTATTGCAATTTTCATAATAAAGCCACCCACCATTATTACTACAATTGTCGTGCCAATGTATTAAGCTACTGTAAATACACCAGTTATAATTACTCTAGATATTGGGGAAGTCGTGCGTATACGCAACTATATTGCAATAATGAAACAATATTATTGAATACTATAAGGGTTTAATTGTTCGAGCTACAAAAGAGAACTATTATAAGTTATATTTTTTAATTTTTCTCCAGAGCGTGGAGCGATCCATATTCATTTCCTTGGCAGCTTTACCACGATGTCCATTGTGTTTTTTAAGAATATTTTCAATTATCATTCGCTCAGCTTCATGCAGTGACATATTTATATTGGATGTTAAACCTGATAGAATATCAGGTTTATTTTGCCATAATCTTTCTGGTAACGAATCCATTCTGATAGTATCTGTATTGCAAATTACAAAAGCTCGTTCAATGACATTTTCAAGTTCACGAATGTTTCCAGGCCAATCATATTTTTGTAAAACTAATAGGGCATTAGTAGAGATGAAGTGAATGTTCTTTTTAAATTGATTGCGAAACTTTTCTAAGAAGTGTTCAATTAATAAAGATAGATCTTCTTTTCGTTCGCGTAAAGGTGGTAGACTAATATTCACAATATTAATACGATAAAATAAATCTTCTCGGAATCGTTTTTTAGTTATCTCTTCTTCTAAATTCCTATTTGTTGCTGTTACTATGCGTGCTTTCATTTTAATAGTATTAGTACCGCCTACTCGTTCAAATTCCCGATTGTCGAGTACACGTAATAACTTTACTTGTGTCTCACGAGACATATCACCGATTTCATCTATGAATATAGTACCGTCTTTTACCATCTCAAAACGGCCAGGCTTACTACTGATTGCCCCTGTGAAGGCTCCTTTCTCATGTCCAAATAATTCGCTTTCAAGTAACGTTTCAACGAATGCACTGCAGTTTACAGTTATAAATGGTTTGGTTTTAACTTCGCTATTGAAATGTAATGCACGAGCAACTAGCTCTTTTCCAGTTCCACTCTCACCTGTAATTAAAACTGTTGAACGACTACCTGCAGCACTGTTCAAAAGGTGATAAATTTCCTGCATACGTTTACTGCGTCCGATCATATTATCATAATGGTAATTCTTCTTTAATTGATTGGTTAAATTCATTAGCTCAGATATATCCTGAAAAGAAAGTACGTATCCTGTTATTTTATTAATATCATTAAACAATTTGGCAATGCTCAAACGTATAGGAAGTCTAGCCCCAGATTTTTGCAGTATTATTAATTCGAAATTTTTAATTGGTTTGTTTTCACTCAACTGGGAAATAAAGAAATCACGAAATTCCATTTTTTGGTATTTTAGTATTGACCAATATTCACGATCAATTGCCTCTTTGGAGGTATAACCTGTAATTAGTTCAGCCGCCTTATTAAATGAAGTTATTTTCTTTTCCAGATTAATGGTAAATATTCCTTCATTAATGTTATTGAACAAAGAATCTAATAAATTCCTTTCATTCATTAATTTTCTGTTTACTTGCAGTAATGATTCTTGGAGTGTAACCATTTCTTGTATATCACGTAAAACAATTACAACACCCAAAAGACCTGTTTTAGGTTGAAAAACTGGTGTTAATGTAGCAAGTACATCTAAAGTCGAAGAATTATCAGTGGTAATATTTAAGGTAATATTAACATGAGAGTCATTTTCTTTAATGGATGATAAAATATACTTCTCATCTTTTTCAGAATTACGGAATAAGATTTTAAAATCCGTGTTAATTATATCTCTGAACTTATATCCAGTAATTCTTTCAGCAGCATCATTGAAAGCAATTATTTTTCGATCTTTACTGATGACGATAATAGCATCAGGAGCAGCCATACGAATATTATCTGTTATATTTTTTTTCATAATTATAATTGTGGGCTTTAAGTAGTATGCAAAATTACCAATTATTTCAATATTAAAACAATTGTATTGCGTTTTTGCAACAGCTGATTGCTATCTTGATTTAGTAAGATATGTGGACATAAGTAGGCATTAATAGACAAAAATGTAGCACGGTTATGGCACGGTTTTTTTTCACACTGTTCTTTTTCGCTGTGTTATACAAAATGATAGTAATTTATACTAAAAAAGCCACATTATTGTTGAGTCTAATAAATAGAAAAATACCATTATTTATATAGTCAATTGAATATGTACAGTTGTTTTCTATCTGATATGCAATTGATAATTGAGAGGCAAAGGAAGAACGATATGCTAATATTTAATAATCTTGGAATCAAAATATTAGT
>JBHPEE010000035.1:0-18512 GCA_042577295.1 Fidelibacterota bacterium
CTGCATCGGTACCAGTATTATCATAGTGGATCTCATTGATAAATACACTTGTTTGTGCAGTTAATAATTGTGTTGGGATTAACACTAAAATTAAAAGAATTGAGAATATAATTCGGTAATTAGGGTTGGATGAATCTGACATATCTACTCCTTTGATTTATTTATGTATATAAATGATTTAAACACTATTAATTATTGCTTATCATGAAAAACAAACCGTATTGGAAATCAGTCTCTCACCAGTATTGAGTTTAGTTATAAATAATATTAAAATAAAATCACATTTAATATTTATAATTAAATATTATTAAAAATATTCCATTTTTTAAATAATATTTCGCATATGAAATTATTTACGAAATATAAGTTGGGCATATCAAACCCTATCATCATATGTCCGTATACATCCATATCAGTAGCTTGCAATAATAGCTTAGTATTAGCAGCACCTACATCATGGATATAATGGCGATTGTATTTCCCATATCTACTAAAATATTTTTGTACTGTGCTTAAAATAGGTACATTAGCATTTAATGCCCACGATTGATTACCAGATAATAAACAATCCAAAAATTTATTGAAATATTCTTTGTCCTTTTTAAATACCTAATAGTATATCCATGGTTGCCCATTCATGCTTGAAGCTGACCAAGAAGCAGCTTTGAACATAATATCTAATTTATCCTCAGTTATGCCTTTATCTTTAAACGATCTTGGGCTCCATCTTTTTGCTAATAATGGATTTATATTTGCGGTTTTCTACCTTAATATTTAAATACCGCTTCATTGTTTATTTTATTATAACTAATATAAATAGTTGGAATGGTTTAAATAATCAATTCCATTGTCCAAAAAATAAAACATATCAAAAGGAGAAAAATTGTGAGAAATAATATATTAATAATATTAATGATATCAGTTTTTTCATTTCTAATTACTTCATGTGAAACAGATAACAATAATATTATTTCATCAACCGAACCAAATTTACAACAAGTAGGTGACGATGGATTCACAGAGCGTTCACTTGAAAAAAAATCAAAAGGTATGGTTGGAATTAATGTTTTACTGAATACGTCAATCAACGATGAATACCTTGCTGAACTTAGCAATTATGGCCATGTTATGGATACATTTGTCAAACTTAACGCTGTTAGAATAAAAGCCAAAGAATCCGAGCTTGAAGGTATTCGAGCTTTATCTTTTGTTAAATCGGCTAATCCTGATGCTGAACGACATGGCAGGCCTGTTGATAGGGTATCTGTAGATAATTTTGCTGGTGGTATGAGTACCTGGAATTTGGACGTGATCAATGTTACCGAAGGTCCTTCTGGTTCACGTAGTGTAACCGAAGACGGTTCAGGAGTCTATATTGGTGTTTTAGATTCAGGATTATTGGATTCCTGGCGCAGTTATTTTGCAGATGAACGGATTGCCGAGGATTATGCAAAATCATTTGGAGGCGGCGGAGCATCTGGGACAAATGTGTCTGAACAACCCAATAAATGGGAGCATGATCAAGATTCGCATGGTACTCATGTAACAAGTACAATTTTAGGATACAGTTTAGGTGGTACAACATTTGTCAACGGCGTGGCACCAATGTCGACTGTAATACCTGTTAAAGTACTAAATCAAAATGGTAGCGGTTGGTCATCTGTAATTGCTCGCGGAATTATGTATATGGCTGAATTAAAAGAAGGTCCTCTGTCTGGCGCTCCAGTAGTGATAAATATGAGTTTAGGAGGCTCCTATTTTGATCCTCTTGAAGAAGCCGCTATTGACTATGCGATTGATGCGGGTGTAATTATAGTTGCTTCAGCAGGAAACGGAGGAGAGGCAGGTATGGGTTATCCCGGCGCCTACCAGCCCGTAATCAGTGTTGCGATGAGTGGTTGGGATAGAGAATGGGAAATTGGAACCTGGTGGTTTACTATTGATATTCCCGAAGGTTCAGCCCCTGCATCGTCATATTATATTGATGATTGGTCAAGCAGAGAACTTCCCGGACAAGAATTAGATGTAACTGCTCCTGGTTCTTGGATAGTTGGACCATATCAGACCAATAGCGGTCAACTGTCTTATTACTATTTAGGTGGTACATCGATGGCAAGTCCCCATGTTGCTGGTTTGGTGGCATTAATGGCACAAAATCATGTGGCGTTAACTGCATCTGAAGCTGAAAGTTTACTTAAAGGTAATACATTATGGATTATTGGATTTGACTCTGACGAGCAAGGAAGTGGATTAGTTCAAGCAGACCTTGTATTAGCCGCTATGTAACAAACTAATTAGCTATTAGGATAAAAAAGGGATTGTGACATACGTTATAATCCCTTTTTATTAATTATGTACCTGTCAAATAATTGTTGATATTACATATGAGCCCAACGAAGTGTACTGTATATCAGGTACTTACAGAATAACGTAGGGATTGTGTAGGGATACTGCCAATGAAAAGGGCACATTAATCGTGCCCTTTTTTAATTGAATTATATAGCAGTGGCTTAAAAGGCAACTGTGCACCGAGGAGGGTTTTCAAAACTGTGCTAGAACTGTGCTACACTTTTGTCCATTTCTGTCCACTTGTGTCCATGAAAATTGAGTATTTTTCGTTTTTGATTGTCTGATAAGTTTTCCTTGTTAATAATAAATTTGATTTTTCTGTTTCGGTAAACTTTAATTATTTTGGGCTATCATCAAATATCTGTGGTAATAATTTTATTATTTTAAGGATTGATTCTTGATCAATAATGCTTTCATTAAAGCATATTGAAAAATGGAGTTCATTGTTGATTGTTAGAACGCCTATATATTTCTCCATTGCGTTAGAAATTGCCATTGGACCGAATAATGTTTTTATTTTAAGCTTCTCTAAATTATCAGCTATTTCTAATATTCCTAAATTTGCAATAGTAAATGTTGAATTTAATTTATTCATTCCAGCTGTATTCCAGATAGGATCTCACAGTCGAAATAAAACAACCCATACTCTCACCGGGCTGATCTTTAAGATGAGTTCTTAGATTATCGGTAACTATAACTTTACCGATAAAGTTTGGTTCAACAGGCAGCCCTTCCTCGAGTTTCATCTTTTGATATCTTTTGATGATATATTCATCCGCCTCAAAAGCCATTGAAATGGATTTATAGTGTATTTCATCAAGAAATATCTGCATGCAATTATTCCAATACTGCAGGTAAAATAAACTCCCGTAGAATATATTCACAGGGCGGATTATTAAGGTAATTGGCGCCCGTGAATACTACAACCATGTCTAAAGATGGAAATACATAAATCTCTTGCCCCCCCCATCCCCTTGCGGAAATTGAGTTAATATTGTTCGAACCATTTTGAAAAGTTTGAAGCCATATTAGATATCCATAACCATCAGCCCATCCAATTGGTGGTAATTGTGTATGATAGCTAATAGATCTATTAATCCACACTTCTGATACAATTTGACTGCCATTCCATTCACCACCATTAAGAAGTAAAAATCCATATTTGGCCATAGATCTTGGAGTTAAATATATATCACCATGTGCATAAACCATTCCTGAAGGATGGATTTGAAATTCATAACTTGGTACACCCAAAGGCTCAAATAAATATTGACCCGCAAAATTATCTAATCTTATACCTGATGCATTTGTTATTAATTGACCTAGTAGATCAACGCCAGCACCATTATAATAAAAACTTGATCCGGGCTCAGTAACGATAGGTTTTGATAATACATAACTTATTGGATCAGATGATATATTAAATAGATGTGTATCATAGTTTGGATCACCTGGAGGGACATCCCATTCATTCCATTCGAAACCTGATGTCATTGTAAGTAGATGTTCAATAGTTATTTGACCATTTTCTTCATTCATTAAATTTCTGTAAGAATCGAAATATGAAAATAATCTGTCATCGACACTGTTAATAAATCCATTCTCTATTGCAACTCCTATTAGAGTTGACACGATACTTTTTGTTGCTGAATGTGTATTGTGCGGCGTGTCTCTATCAAAATTTATGTACGCACCATGAAAATTGACGTTACTGTAGCTAAAATCATACCCGGGGAAATATTCTTCAAATACTAGTTTCCCATCCTTTATAATTAAAATTGAATGAACTTCACCAATAGGTTCATTCCCTATTCCATGAATCAACTCATTTAAGTTTTGTCCATCTATATTGACACTTTCTAAACTTGCTGTTTCCCACCCATCCTCTATTTGCTCAGGTTGTCTATAGGTCCATCCGACAGTAACGGTTACTGAATCACTTGCCACAGCTCCTTCATCATCAATAGCTATAGCATGAATTAACTTAATCCCATCAGTTTCTTCTGATGTGTCCCACAAGTATTGATATGGAATATCAGCATCTTCATGAATCAACTGATTATCAGCATAAAAATTAACTTTCACAATATTCCCATCTTCATCATTTGCAATTACTCGGATTTCTACAACGCTACCTATTAGGAATGACGATCCATCTGACGGAAGATTTATATAACATACCGGATCTATATTTTCGGATGAAGTTTCTGTTACTGTATTTTTTTTTGAACATGATACTATTAAATAGAAACTTAGAATTGCAATTGCCATGAAGAAAATTTTATTATTCATTTTTAATTAGTTTTTCATACAGCGAATACTGTAACTTTTTTTTTATTTTTATCACTATAGTATATGACTGAATATTCATAATTCAATTGTCTATACCATGAATTCTTAGGGTGACTTTCATTACATCAATATAATGATTTCTCCAATGATGATTAAACTCAAATTTCAACTGCCACAAAGCCATCCCAGCGCTGCATATACTTAATGAAGTCTTCTCCCAAGCCTTCATTGCGCAAGTAGTCTATGGATACAGGTGTTTCGATGGGAGTAAAGTCTAAGTCCTTCATGACGCGTTTAGGGAAGTCATGGTGAAGAATAGCGGTACGACCAATACTAGCGAAATCAGCGCCCGCCTCCAGCACCTTTTTCACATCATGTCCGGTTTTGATATTTCCGGCAACAGTTAGTTTTACACCGCCTCTATCGAGATGGGTAAAATGTTCCAATAAGCTAATATTTTTGTATTCCTCTTCATCAGGGAACTTAAAAACATCCCAGAGAGAGATGTCCAGGAAGTCGATTTTCGCCTCATCAATAAAGCGCTGGGTGATCTTTTTCGCCTCGCTTAACTTCATTCCAAATCTTTCGGGTGAAAGCCTAACTCCCAAAAGAAATTCCGAACCACATTTTTCTCTTATGGCATTGACAATCTCAAATAGCAATCTTGATCGGTTGTCAAGAATTCCGCCGTATTCGTCCGTTCTTTTGTTGATATCGCTGCTGAGAAATTGAGTCAGTATATAACCATGGGCTCCATGGATTTCCACACCATCATAACCACTTTCTTTAGCTCTTACCGCAGCAGCAACAAAATCAGCTCGCAGTTGTTTGACTTCAGATAGCGACATTCCTCGTGAACTGTGCTTCACATTATCTGATGGACAAATTGGCTTTTCGCCGATCAGTTCTTCGGGAGAGCGCATACCAGCATGGTGTAATTGAATGACTGCGACGCTGCCCTGCGCCTTAATGCCTGTGCTCAATCTAAGATGACCTTCGATGTGATCATCGGAGAAGATTCCCAATTGCCCTGGAAAACCCTTGCCGATTTCCTGAACGTGCGATGCACAGGTCATTGTCAATCCGAATCCACCCTTGGCTCGCATTGTTAGCCAACGGTATTCGTCGTCAGAGAGCGTTCCGTCCTCATGACTTTGTGTATTGGTCATGGGTGCCAGCATGAACTTGTTTTTCATGTGGATACCACAGGGAAAATGGACGGGGGATGAAAGAAGATTTTTCATTACTTTATATCCTTTTAAATAATAATTCGATTATCAACTATGCAAAATTACAAAAAGCATTGATAGTATTAAAAGATGGATACACACCCCAACTATGTATCAATTATATAGGTATTTACAGAAAAACGTGGCAAAACGTGACATTCAAATAGTAAAAATCTAGTTAAATGTTAAATAGTTCGTAAAAATTCCCTTATACTAAGTTTAATGCTTGATTATAATTAGTACTAATCTCCATATGATCGAACAGCTGGAATATTAATATGCATTTTTATAAATTTCAATAATATCTTGTATTGTTACTTCTGCCGGCGTGATTTTGATATCGTCTTTGACGATTACTTCTTCGGCAAATTTTTCAAACTCATACATATTTATGCCATATGATGATAATTCTGTTGATATGTCTAAACCATTTATATACTTATTTACACCACCAAATGATTCAAACATATTCTCGATAGTTTTGACCTTTTTTGGAATATTTGATTTCCTTTTCATATATTCAATAAATGTTGGCAGTAATATAGCATTAGCCTTACCATGAGGAACATTATGAAAAACAGTTAGAGGATAAGCCATAATATGAAGTAGAATCGTACTAGCATGAGTGATGGATATTCCAGACAACATGGAAGCGTAAGCCATATTGTTCATTGCTTCTTTATCTTTCTGAGACGCGAGGTTAAGATTTTCTAATACTATTTTAATGGACTGAAGAGCTAATAAATCATTTAAAGGGAAAGCATGTCTAGAAAGATAAGCCTCAATAGCATGGGTCAATGAATCAGCACCTGTATTAATTGTAATATGTCTTGGCATAGAATAAGTTAACGTTGGGTCGATGATGGCATATTTAGGAAATATTTTCTGACTTGATAGACATACTTTTCTGTTCTTTTCAACATCAGTAAAAATTGCATAGGGTGTAACCTCACTTCCGGTTCCTGAAGTTGTTGGAATACATGCTATAGGAAGAGGGTCTTTGGATAATTCCTTCCCGTAAACATAATCATATATATCTCCCTTATTTGTTGCAAACGCAGCTATTCCCTTTGCTACATCCATTGGAGAGCCGCCCCCAATTCCTAATACAAACTGCGAATTGTTATTCTCAGCTATTTTAACACCACTTTTTATAATCGATAATGATGGATTTTCTATGACATCATCAAATATTTCAATTCGAAAATCTTTTAATACTGTAAGTACTGCATTTTTAACATTACTTTCATTAAATACATTTTTATCGGTAACGATAAGGATATTTTTTATATCTTTTTCAATTAATTGATTAAGTTTTTTAATTGTCCCACATCCAAATATTATTTTTGTAGGTAAATTAAAATTAAAATTCATCAATACTTTTCTCTAAATGATATATAATTTTTAATTATTATTTCGTAAAAATTCCATTATGCAAATAAAATTAAATATCTATTATTCTTATATATCTTTTGGGATGAAATCCTCAATCACTTTAGAATCTACCCAATAAATATCTTCACTACCTGCTATTGTACTTGTATAAAAAAAATATTTGCCATCAGGTGATAACATTGGACAATAATCATGACCTGTTGTGTTGATTGTACTACCCATATTTTTTAATTTAGACCAAGTTCCATTAATTTGTTTAAATGAAATATATAAATCACCTCCTCCAATTGCATCTGGTCTACCAACAGAATTTACAATGATAAAACTTTCATCTGGCGCAATTAAAACATCACCTTCACTAAACTTAGAGTTTATTTGTTCATCTAAATGAATTGGTTCAGCATAATTTCCATTAATTAATTTGGAATAATAAATATCTCTCCCTCCATATGAATCTTTTCTAATAGATTGAAAGAACATGGTACCATTATTTGAAACTGTTGGGTACATTGCTAGTTCAGCATCATTTATTGGTGAATCAAGGTACTTGGCATTACTCCAACGATTTTTTCTTTTATCAACATACCATATTTTATAATTATCTTGTTCGATTCCATTTATATCGCGAGCAGAACTAAAAAATAATCTTTTTCCATCATGGCTAATACACATATCTACATCCGATTGACTGCTTGAAAACGTTACTATTTTTGGTGACTGCCATATATCATTTATTTTTTTGGCGGACCAAATTGAATAACCTTCCCCTGGTGTTTGTATAGAGAAGAAAAACTCATCACCATCAACAGTGAAAACAGAATTTAATTCTTTCTTGTCAGTTGAAATAATACCAGGAGCAAAAATTTCTGGAATCATACCCGGAGGTTTTTGACCAAGGTAAGAACCTTTTAACTCTGCAAATTTTGTTTCATTGTTCTGATTACAGGAAATCAATAAAATAATTATAAAAAATAAATTGCAAGGTACTCTCATAATAATCATTTATAGTTTTAATTTTATCAGTTTAAATCTAAAAGGATATAATTGGACACAAAAGTTAATTTAGGCATGAGGTGAATAGAATCGGTAAGCGATAGTATTTTTATCAATCCTATTAAATTAATGTCATAAAACAATTTGGTACAGTTAAAATAGTCTATTTGTTTTGGTACACGTTTTTGGGATTACAAAGCCCTGCGATTAAGCAGGGCTTCGTAACTCATCATATTTTTTATTATTTTAACTTATTCAACATTTCAATCGCATTCGTATTGTCCGGGTTCAACTCTAATGATTTTGTATAATTGTTAATAGCCAGTTCATCCTGCTTGTTAATCATATATGCTTCAGCTAGACTATCATATACATTTGCTGATAATGGATATCCTTGAACATTAAGTTTGAATAAATCAATAGCTTCATTTATCTTTCCAGATTGTAAATACTGATATCCTAAAATATTCATTTTTGTTTCATCAAAAGGCATCCAGTTCTGGTCATTTTTCCTCATTCTTTCAAACATTTCAACTGCCTCTACAACACCCAGTGTGTTTAAAGTCCAGAAAAAATCAGCACCTTTTAGAAATTTAAATACTTGCTCGTTAAAAATATTTGGTTGTTCATATGGTACTAAATGACCAGCATTATTAATAATCACTTTTTGTGAATATTTAATACCACTTTCAATAGCCCCGGCATGGACAAAAACATCAGGAATATCATGTTCTCCCACAATAATCAATGTAGGTACTTTAATTTCACTCAGTACTTTAACTGCAGGACGTTCTGGTTGTTCAGCTAAACGGTCTTTTGAAGAATCAATATTATGGGTGTTATCTTTCATGATTTCCCAGAGCTTTTCCCTTGCCTCCTTATTTTTTGGTGCTATTTCGTAAGGATCTTCTTTTACAATATATTCTAATAACTTTTCTTGATTGGCGTAGTCTTCCGCTGTTAATCGTCCACCTCTTGATAGCATATGATTTGAATAGCTGAACCCACTTACAACAGCACCTACTAATATTAATTTTGATATTTTTTCAGGATATTTAAGGGTAAAATCTATAGCAAGACCACCTCCTGCTGACATGCCAAAAACAATAGCTTTATTTATATCTAAATAATCGAATACTGCACGAAGATCCTCAATGTTAGAGTATTTTTCTTCAGGTTTTTTTGAACGACCATATCCGCGACGGTCGTATCGAATAACACGGAAATTATCAGCGAAAACTAAAAATTGATTTTCCCATATTTCTCCATGCACTAAGCCATCATGAATAAATACTATTGTTTCCTTTCCTTGTCCTTTCACCTCATAATATAGTTCGCCATTTTTTACTTGTAAATAGCCTGAATTTTCATCAATCTGCTGACTAAAACAAATATTGATAACTAACAATCCAAATAGTGTAAATATAAAATCGAATCTATTCATAGTTTACCTCTTTAGTATATCACTTTGACGATTATTTCTTCAAAAAGTTGTCAAAATTGATAATGTATGTGTGTATGCAAATAGCGTTTATCTGAATATATTTTACTACTTATAATTAAAAAAAAGGTACTCGCCTATAATAAAGGACAAGTTTTATTGTTATTAATGTTGTTAATTCGTTAATGTATCCAAACCCATCGTTTTTGAGACTTTTCATATTTGTCTCAAAAGCCATCTTCAAAGTTTCACGATCGCTATAAACTGACGTTATTAAGACTCATTATCCCTACGTAGGGTTATGAGCTCAACGAAGTAGCCTATATATCAGGTACTTACAGAATAATGAAGGGATAGTGAAGGGATACTGCCTTTAAAGCAAAAGGAACCCGCCTCTTTTCAGTTGCGGTTTTTAATAATAATTAAATAATACATAACAAATTAATATAGAAAATTGTCCATAATTTCCCAAAAATTATCTTCAAAATGTTTAAGCGGGATTCCCATGTTTAATTCGAAAGCTTCAGGGAAGGAATATTCATTAATATCCATATCAATAAACATATTTTTTACGTCCACCATCGACCTTTCTCCACCAGACTCACTCAGCAAATACCTAACTGCTAACTCGAACATCGGATACCATAGACCCTGACCATTATTATTTTCTACTTCATCGGGAAAATCCTCCCATAAATGTATTTTAATTGGATTCCCCCCTCCAGGGAGTAAACTACGAATAGTAAGCCAATTATTCATTTCATTCTTATTGGTAATTTCGTCATTTCCGGCATAATAATCTGCAATACCTTCTCTAAACCATACTTCAGATAATATAAGTCTTCTCCCACCCTCAAGTAGATATTCCATGACATGCATCATTTCGTGCTCAACCATATTTATGCACCAACCTGTATTAGGTCTATAGAAAGGTGAATCAGGAGATACGACAATAGCACCAGTGTTATAAGTAAAACCACCACCATATTCAGTGTTAAAACGATTGGCATATATGTCAATCTTTTGGTTACTTGTCATAAAAGTAAATACATTATTATTAGTGATATTACATTGTATTTTAATATCGCTGAATGCAGCTTCAACTCGTTCGTATATAGATTGTTTGGCATCGTCACTTGCGGCATCACTGTAAATTATTGAATTTTCTCCAATAAGTGGTTGTCCATCATGATACCAATCATGTGGAAAATGACCTATCCATGGCCCCCCACTAACCATTTTAAGACTTACTTCTATATTATAATTCTGATAAATTGTTTCTCTGTTATCAGATATTGATATCCTTACTCGGTGTATACCAAGATTATCAGCAGTTGCTATTCCAGATAAAGTCTGTGAATCATTGTTATATTCTAACCAGATTGGTGCAGTGATAATTTCGCATTTGATTTCTCCTTGACCTCCTTCAGTTACAATTGTGTACAAATATTGTTCATTGTGATAAACATTATTACCTGGAATGGATGTAATGCCTAAATCTGTACTATGATTGGAATTAGTAACATCAACACTGCATGATAAGGTAGGAAAAATTACAAGATTAGCAAAAATTGAAATAAGTAAATATTTAATTTTCATTACTAATAAAAATTACAAATAAAAATGTAATTAGAGTTTAATTAGTTCACATTTAAATAGTTGATTTAATTATTGAAAATGAGCATTATAACACTAAGAATTTTCATTTTTTAAATCAAAACCATTATAAGCCCAACGAAGTGTACTGTATATCATCAACTTACAGAATAATGTAGGCATA
The DNA here is from genome assembly GCA_042577295.1 of Fidelibacterota bacterium. Classification (GTDB taxonomy): domain Bacteria; phylum Fidelibacterota; class Marinisomatia; order Marinisomatales; family JAHJCW01; genus JAHJCW01. The sequence goes on from JBHPEE010000035.1 coordinate 11,480, forward strand.
GTGTATGTAAACAGCCAATGAAAATAATTAAAACCGTCTTCTAATGAGGCGGTTTTTATTATAACGGTTTTTGGAATTTCAACTTACTTGAATAAGGTAAGTAGATGAGGCGATATCTGTCCAAAAACATTGCAATAAAAAATCTCAGTATTTATCTTGCAGGCGGATTGCTTTTGTGACGCTCGTTCTAAAATTTCCAATCAATTGATAGATTAACCGATTTGTTTTTAATTGAGTTATCAGATCTATCCCAAACAGGTCTTAATCCGTGTTCATACATTGCTGTAAAGTTAAAGTTTTGATTCCTCACGGAAAAGGGCATTCCAGTACCAATAACAATACTATAGTCCATTAAATTTGCACCACTATCTTTTACATCTTCTGTGTATTCCATATCGCCTGAATCAGACTTATAGCTCCATGATTCTGATCCCCCCATTAAGATTCGAGGCTTTAATCCTGCTATTAAATAAGCTTGACACAGAGGAAATTCAAGCATTAGAGGCAGAGATAAATAATATAAGCTTATTTTTCCGTCGCTATTATTCCACGCTTTAGCATTATTCCATGTAGAACCAGCTTGCTCAAACCGCATAGCAATGCTATATCGTAAAGAGGATAATATATTTGAATTTTTGATGATAGGTAATTTATTATTATTCATATATGCACCTACCCCAACTGAAATTCCAGTTTTACTATCATCATTATCTTTGATATGATTTGTCGTTGAAGAAAAATTAACACTCGCCCCCACAAAAAATTGACTAAAAAATTTACCGAAATCGTTATCTGGGGAAATTTCTTTTTCATTTTGAGCATTTAAACTCCCAAAAATTAAGCTGATCGACAATATTGATATTTGCATGACTTGTCTCATCTTCCCTCTCCTTTTTTATGAAAATAAGTTTACAAATTATTTAGATATAGAACCAACATTAATACAGGTTTACAAAATCCTTTTCAATTGTTATTATTGAAGAATAATGAGCCCAAGGAAGTGTACTGTATATCAGCAACTTACAGAAAACTGATTAGAATGTTGGGCAGGTCAATACAGCTAACTGGAATAAACACTACTATCATCGGGAATGTATAAAAAAAGTACTGAACTTGAACCACCAAGAAATATTAACATTTTGAGGATGTACAAACAAAAGAATGTTGCTTTTCCCCAGTCAAACTTAATAGCTTAGTTAGTTGTTAATTTAGAAAGCACCCCAGTCTTGTTTTCCGGGAATGTAATATGAGGGGCATATGAAACGAAAAATATTCACTATTCTTCTGATCCTAAGTAATTCTTCCTCATTTTTTGCTTGCATGGCTTTAATTTCTTTCCCATATATTTCATTAAAATATTTATTAGTAGCTATGATTTTTTCTTCCTCAGTGTTAAATAGATTTCTAATTTGGGATAATTCTCCATAATCTAACCAAAAGCCGCCACAATTGTAGCATTCATCTACTTCAACTGCCATTTTAACGCTAAAAAAATGTCTGACCATGATCATATCACTACATTTTGGGCAATTAAATTTTTTAGTATGATCAACTTTTATATCCAAATTTCTTTCGATATCTAAAAGTTCACTACCATCAGATTCAAGTGGTTTATCAAATTTCTTTAATTCAAAATTATCAAACCAGATGCCACCACACCCCCCAATACAAATATCAACAGTTACATCATTTACAACCATTTTTTGAAGATTATTATTGCATGCTGGACAATTCATTTACACCTCAAATATATTAACGAAATTTCGTATATATTATCATATTTTGAAATACTTAATTCTAATCTTGGCGATTTAATTATGAGCCCAACGAAGTGTACTGTATATCAGGTACTTACAGAATAATGAAGGGATAGTGTAGGCAACCTGCCAATGAAAGGGATACTTTTGATAGTGTCCCTTTTTATTAAAATGTTACTGTGCTCCAATTACCTGTATTTAAGTTATCTACCAGACGATATTACTTTCACCAATTTGTACAAGAATTCTTGGCTTTCATATAATGCTTTTACACCAATTCGCTCGTCTTGCCCATGCGCTCTTGTATCATCAATGTCATCAAATAGACCTGACACACCATATGTGGGTATTCCAGCATTACGTAATTGCAGTCCATCAGTAGCTCCGGTTAACATTGTTGGAATAACTGGAACGCCTGGCCATAATTCTTCAGTAACCTGTTCGATTGCATTCAATATTTCTGGCACAAGAGGTGAAGGTGGACTAGGTGTTACTTCCCATATTTCCGAAACTTCGATTGTATCATCTGCTAGAACATCAATGAGAGTGCTTAATACATTTTCTGGCGATTCACCTGGAAGAATACGGCAATTCACGATAGCTGTAGCTGTTTGGGGTAATGCATTTTCTGCGTGACCTGCATAGAGCATAGTTGCAACGCAAGTAGTTCTCATTAGTGCATTATAATAATGGGACTGTGCCAACCGGGATATGGCTGAAGTGTCAGGTGGCATTCGAAGAACAGCCTTCATATCAGCAGCTATCTGATCCTTCTCTATTTCTGACATTCTCTCAAAGAAAACACGTGTACCCTCAATTAACTTCACAGGAAAATCATGCTTTGCCAGTCGAGTGAGTCCTTCTGCGAGGTGATAAATAGCGTTATCTTTATCAGGTAGTGAACTATGTCCCCCACGGTTATTGACCACTAGTCGATAGCTTTGATAAACTTTTTCACTTACTTGCACTTCGTTGACCAAATACTTACCGTTTTTTATTTGACCACCACCTCCCTCATTAAGACAATATTGTGCATCAATCATATTGCGGTGATTACTTAATAACCACTGTACGCCATTAAAGTTACCGCCCTCTTCGCCGGCGGTAAGACACACAATAAGATCTCGATCCGGTATAAATCCTTCTTGCTTATATAAAATGAGATTCGCGATCCATATAGCTGCCATTGCTTTATCATCCGTTGTTCCACGCCCATAGAAATAACCGCCTTCTTCAGTTAATTTAAAGGGGTCAAATGACCAGTCTTCTTTTCTTGCTTCAACGACATCAAGATGGGCGAGAAGAAGTAACGGCATATGCTCTCCGGTACCTTTTAATCGAGCAATCAGATTTCCCTTACGCGAGTCTTCTTCTGGGATGAGAATCTGAACATCCTCCCCTGCATAACCAACGGCTTTTAGCCGAGCAGCCATCGCATTCGCTGCATGAGTTGTATTACCACTTATATCGGTTGTATTTATTTCAATGAGCTCTTGATAAATATCTCGTAGAAGTATTTGTTGCTCATATATTTTTGTTTTTTGAGCAATTGAATGATTACAAATAACTAACGTAACCAATAGTGAAAATTTGAAACTATTTTTCATATAAACTCCCGTTTGTTGATGAAATATTTGAGCTATCCTTCAGTATATTTATATTTTTTGATTAATTTCTGGAATCTTGGATTATCTCTGAGTGGATCATAAAGCGGATCGAGTTTTAGTCGTTCTACCGAAAGAGTACTAGGAATTAGTAATAGATATTCTATCTCTGCTAATGCTTTGTCATACTCTCCTACTGCTATATATATCAAAGATTTGTGGTTTCTCCATTTACTATTCACTATAGCATCTTTCAGTATTAATTTATCAACAATATAAATAGTCGAAAGCGCCCCATCTTTATTCCCAGAATGCGCATAAGCTCTAGCCAACCACTGATAACTTTGATAGTCATCAGGCATTAGTTTTATTTTATTTTTACAAAATATAATTAACGAATCAAAATACGAATTAGATAATTCAATTTCCTCATTAAAAAGTGCATATATTCCTTTATTTAATGAGTTCAAATAGTCAGAAATATCTTCAATCCTTGCACTATTATGATATCCCTTACTTATTTTAAGAGCATTTGCATAATTTTTATTCAGAAAGTTGATATCAGACAATAGCAATCTTAAAGTATCAGCTGAAATATGATTAGCTGCCTCATCTAAAATACTTTGGGCTTCCATTAAATCACCATTTTGATTTACAGCTCTTATTACATCATCTTCAATCGAATCATATTTTTTTGGATTAATAGTTAGACTTCGTTTGGTTAAGCTTTTTGCTAATTCCCATTTTCTCATAAATAGAGCTGTGCCAGCTACTTCGGTTATTATATCATAATCTAATGGATCTATAGCCACCGCATTTAGTCCTAATTCTAGTGCTTCATCCCAATTCCCCTGTCGACGCTTAACATAACTTATTGCTGAAAATAGTTCACTGTCATTAGGTCGTGATTTTAATGCTAATGAATATTTTTTGAGTGCTTTTTCATAATCTCTAAAGCCATAATAATAATAATATCCTTCTAATTGAAGTATTTTTGGATTTAAAGGATCTAACTCGATAGCTTTTTCAAGAGACAATTTTGCTTTTTCTCTTAACTCATTTGAAACATATTGATTAGATTCCCAACCTAATTGCAATTGAGCCATACTTAATTCTACATATGCCAAAGCAAAATTAGGATCTAACTCAAGAGCTTGTTCGAAATACTTTATCCGATTTGCTTGAGATTTATCAAACTTACCCTTAATATACCAGTCATATGCTTCAAAATTATCTGTCGGGATTTCTTCAATATACCTTTTTTCTTTGGGAGATAATGTAGTTTCAAGTGCAAAAGCGATCTTTTGTGCTACTTCACTCTGGATAGCAAAAATATCTGAATAATCTCTATCATAAGTCTCAGCCCAAATATGGTCTTCTGTTAAGGGATCTATCAGCTGAGCTACTATTCTAATCTTATCTCCTGCCCTTCTGACACTACCCTCTAATATTGAAGTCACATTTAATTCTTTAGCAATATCCTTTAGTCCAAGCTCACTATCTTTGTATTTTATTACACTAGTTCTTGCAATTACTTTCAGATCATGTATCTTGGCTATTTGAGTTAGTATGTCATCATGAATGCCTTCACCGAAGATCTCACTCTCTTCTGTTCTGTCTATTGTAGTGAACGGTAATACTGCTATGGATTTCTTACCAATGGTGTGATCAGTAAGTCGAGTATCCTTTTTAAGTATAAAGGTATATAATAAGATTACGATCAGGAGTAGTCCAGCACTGTAAGCTGGAACACGCCACCAGCTTTGTTTCCTGGTATGTTTCTTTGGATGCTTCTTCTTCAAATTCCTTAGATCAGCCAGCATATCATCAATATGCTGATAACGGTCCTTAACATTCTTCTTCATGGCCTTTGATACTATCCTCTGTAACTCCTCATCCATATTAGGATTAAGTGTTGTTATAGGAATAGGATCTTCATTAACAACTGAATACAGTATCTCAGCATCATGCTTACCTGTAAAGGGCAGTTTACCTGTTGCCATCTCATATAGAACTACACCAAAGGAAAAGATATCACTCCTTTTATCAACTTTTGATCCGTGTAACTGTTCTGGTGACATATAGCATTGAGTACCTAACGTAGTACCATCTTTGGTAATATCTGTCATTCCTATCTGTTTGGCAATACCAAAATCAATGATCTTAGGTGGACAGTCATCAGATATGATAATATTCTGTGACTTTATATCTCTGTGTGTAATATCATCCTTATGAGCTGCATTTAAGCCCTCTGCTACATCGATTGCTATATCTAATAGTTCTCTTTGTTTCAGCGGACCATCTTTAAGCTTTTCTGTTAGCATCTTTCCGGCACAATACTCCATTACAATGAATATCTTATCTATCTCATCTACTATATCATATATAGTAATTATATTAGTATGATTGAGAGCAGATGCTGCCCTAGCTTCATGTAAGAATCGGCGTTTTTCTGTTTTACCGGTTATCAGATGTGGTGGTAAAAACTTTAGGGCAACGATCCTTTTAAGCTTGGTATCCTCTGCTTTATAAACCGTTCCCATACTACCACTGCCAAGTTTCTCTAGTATCTTATAATGGGATATGGTTTTATCGATCATAGGCAATAATTACATTATTGTTTTGAATGGTTTTAGTAATGAATTAGATGCAATTATTGGAAAGTAATCTACTCCCCCTCTATAATTAAAATGTATCTGCATTAGTCTCCTACAGCAGATAGTTACGGATTTCGTTGGTTTACCGTAGCCAAATAGTAACCCTAAATCGTACTATACTACAATATTTTTAAATTGAATAAATTTGGTGGAATATTGCCGTCGTAGGGTACACAACCCAACGAATGGTCAACAATATGTGGACTTACAGGTTGGTGTAGCTATAGTGTAGTAAATTTGCCTTTAGAACAAAGGAAAACCGTCTCTTTTTTGGGGCGGTTTTCTGATGAAATTGGTTTTTAAACCCCTTTCCAAATCTCAACTTACTTTATGTCATGGTATAATTAGAGATAGATTCACACAGATTTTTAAAATAGTTTTATAGAAATTATTTCAATGCAGATTTTTTGTATTTTAAACTTGAAATTGAATGTTAAGTATAATTAGTCATACCTTTATTGATAATATATACGAATTATAGGTTTTTACGCTCTATTGAGACTCGGTCAACAGTCTTTTTATAATATAAAGTGCACGGTGAGGTGTACTATGAAAGATGTGATTTATATCGGGGGTATTCAAACCAGTCAAATTTCTACATCTTCTTTGCATCAAATTTCAATTATTTTTTCAATAAACAAAAGGAGTACAAAATGGCTAGAGCACCTATAATAATATCCAATGGAGGAGTAGTTTCTCTACTAGCAAAAAATTGCGCAGGCAAATCCGAAGAAGCAGTTGCAAATCAAATAAAAATAAATGCAGATGAACTTAATATTCCCAATAAAAAGGGGATATATAAGACAAAAGTGGTGGTTATAAAAAAGGCACAAGGGAATAATAAAATTGCATGCCTATATTGGCGTCTCACAGAACCTGATACGCCTCTCGGACAAAATCAAGGTGAAGAAGGAGTTACTATAAATAAAATAATTGATGACGAAGCATAATAATTAGTTTCTTAAAAAAATGTGGTATGAGGGAAATGTATCACTTAGTGAGGAAATTTAATAAT
>JBHPEE010000036.1:0-18158 GCA_042577295.1 Fidelibacterota bacterium
GCATTAAATCGAGCAAAAGCAGAAGCCTACGATTATCAATCCATATCAATAAAAGATGCAGCCAAATACTCTACATTTATAAAACCTTGGTTATGCAAAGAGGCTTTTTGAATTTTATTAATTAACTCATCGGGGATTGGTTCACCGGTTTCAAAGTGCAATGCATAATGTTTCAATACTTCCGGTTCAGTTGCCCAATTTTCCATAATTGTGCTAGGAAATTCTACAAAATCACGCGGCATAGTATAATTGGTATAAAAATGATTACTTAATAATCCACGTAATGCATGTCCAAATTCGTGGAATAAAGTTTCTACTTCATCTAAACTTAATAATGCAGGTTTATCATCTACAGCGTTTGTAAAATTACCTACATTAGTTACAAGCGGATATACCCAATTTCCATTTCTATTAGATTGTTCTCTGAATCCTCCGCACCAAGCACCAACTCCTTTGCCTTTGCGTGGATGGTAATCGGTATACAAAATACCGATATGTGAACCATCAGCCTCCTTTACTTCGTATGTTTTTACTTCATTATGATATTTAGGAATGTCCGTACGTTCCTCAAAAGTGATGCCAAATAATTGATTTGCTAACCAGAATGCACCATTACGAACATTCTCCACATCAAAATATGGTCTGAGTTCATTATCGTCAAGATCATATTTGTCTTTGCGGATTCTTTCAGCATAGTACCACCAATCCCAAGGTTCTAATTTGTAATTACCGCCATCTTTATAGATCATGGATTGATAATCGTAGGCTTCTGCTTTTGCTCGATTTAATGCAGGTTTCCAAAGTTGGTCTAAGAAGTCATACACATTTTCAGCAGTTTTAGCCATTGAACGTTCTAATACATAGTCTGCATGTGTTGTATATCCCAATAAATTAGCTCTTTTAATCCTCAGGTTGACAATTTCCGGAATATTTTCTTTATTGTCATATTTGTTATTATTATTCCCTCGATTGATATAAGCAGTAAAGACTTTTTCTCTTATATCGCGTCTTGTAGAATATGTTAAAAAAGGAATCCAACTGGGTTTATCTAATGTAATTACCCACTTGCCTTCGTGACCGCGATCTGAAGCAATATTTGCGGCTGCTAATTTTACTGATTCAGGCAATCCTTCAAGATCGAAATCTTCGAGCACTATCTCCCACTCATTTCCATCATTTCTCACATTTTGACCAAAATTTAGAGTGAGCAATGATAATTCTTCATTTATTTTCCGTAATTCAGATTTTTCTTCTTCATTGAGGTTGGCACCGTTTCGAACAAAATCACCATATATTTTATCCAATAAGGTATTTTGTTCGGTAGTCAAGGAGGTTCTCCCAGCATTATCATATACATACTTAATTTTTTCAAATAATTTAGTGTTAAGTGTGATATCATCATTATGTTTAGTGCTGATTGGAGAAAATTCTATTTCTATGCTATCTAAGGCATCAGTCGCATCTGTTCCCTGAATACTGTAAAACACATTTGTTACCATTCCAAGAAATTGTCCGGAAGCTTCAAAGGTTTCAATTGTGTTTTCAAAAGTAGGCGTATGCGAATTTTTAATTATATTGTCAATTTCATGTTTCTCTCTTTCCAATCCTTCCATTAAAGCAGGCATGTAGTGCGCTTCTTTAATTTCTCCAAATGGAGGAGTTTGGAAAGGAGTATCCCATTCGTTAAAAAACGGATTATTTTTGTTTGTTGAACAAGCCGTGACAATTATTACCACGAGTATTATTAATAACTTGATATTTTTCATTATGAGTCTTCCTATAATTAGATAAAAATGGAGAAATATTATAGCAGTTAAAAATTCTAAAAGATTAATTTAATTTTTTAGAATTTTTAACTGCTATAATATTTCTCCATTTGATAGGGCAATACAGATAATATGTATTCTAAAATTTATAATAATATATTAAATTCCACTATTAGATATGATTGAATTTATTGTAGATATTATCGGAGCCACCGTTGATTTATGGACAGCAATGGCGCCATACCTATTATTGGGTATGTTCTTTGCAGGTATATTGCATGTTTTTATTGGCACTGATTTTATTACAAGACATCTTGGGAAAAATAATTTAGGAACAATTATAAAAGCATCACTATTTGGGATTCCTCTACCTATTTGTTCTTGCGGTGTAATTCCGGTAGCTGCATCATTGCAAAAGGAGGGGGCAAGTAAAAGTGCTACTCTGAGTTTTTTAGTTTCAACTCCAACTACAGGAGTAGATTCAATTCTAGCGTCATACTCCTTATTAGGTCCTTTATTTGCAATATTTAGACCCTTAGCAGCATTTATTACAGGTATCTCGATTGGCGTATTGAATTTTGTTTTTAATCGTGAACCACAGAAAGAAGTAGTTAAAAAACATATTCACTCGAAAATAGAAATTAGTATTAAAAACAAAATTACTAAGGTATTCAAATATGGTTTTGGTGAATTAGCTGAAGATATAGGAAAATGGTTAATAATTGGAGTATTAATCGGAGGAATATTAACAGCTGCCATTCCACAAGAATTCATCGAAAAATTCCTTCCTTATCGATGGATGCATTTTATAATCATGTTAGGAATTGCGTTGCCGCTTTACGTGTGTGCAACGGGATCTATACCCATTGCAGCCGCATTTTTGCAAATGGGTTTTTCACCAGGTGCTGCTTTGGTATTCTTAATTGCAGGTCCTGCGACAAATACCGTAACACTTTCATTTGTAAGATCACAGCTAGGTAGAAAGGCGTTTTACCTTTATATAATTTCCATTGTCTCAATTTCGTTAATTGCGGGTATGTTATTTAATTATGTATTTGCAATTTTGGGTGGAGAATTAAGTATAATTTCTCCACATGGCGAACATGTTTCACAAACTTTAAGGATAGTTGGCGGAATTATTTTAGCTGTCCTTATTATTATCGGGTTAATAAAATTCAAACAGGAGAAAGTTGAGATGACAAATAAGTTTATTGTAAATGATATGGATTGCAAACATTGTAAAATGACGATCGAGAATAAAATATCATCAATAGAGGGTGTTTCCAAAGTTTCAGTTAATCTAGACGAAAAAACAGTTGGAGTGGATGGAGATGTTAACACGGAAAAAATAGAAAAAGCAATCCGCGAAGCAGGCTATACACCCGAAAAAAAGTAATTTTTTGGTAGAATATTTATTCGGTTGGATGAACCATCGGAACAAACCTAACCGGAATCACAGTTTTCCTTTTTATTGTATCTGAGCTCGTTTTTGTAATTAACTGTAATTCCTGCCACTTATCACCAACTGGGATTACGATACAACCTCCAACTTTCAATTGATCAATTAGTGTTTGGGGTACATTTTCAGGGGCAGCAGTGACAATTATAGCGTCAAATGGAGCTAAAGATGGCCATCCTTTGTATCCATCACCATGTTTAACAACAACATTTTTATAATTCAAATTATCTAATCGTTTTTTGGCAGTATTTGCTAAGGATTCAACAATTTCAATAGTATAAACTGAATCTACAAGTTGCGATAGAACTGCTGCCTGATATCCTGAACCGGTGCCAATTTCAAGTATTTTTTCATCACCTTTAAGTTCTAATAATTCAGTCATTAAAGCAACAATGTATGGTTGAGATATTGTTTGTTCTTTGCCTATTGGTAATGGATAATCGTCATATGCCATAGTAGATAACGCAGGCGGTACGAATAAATGGCGTGGTGTAACTCGCATAACTTGAAGAATATCTGCATTGATAATGCCGCGTTTCTCAATTTGGAATTTGACCATAGAATTTGCTTTGTCAGACCAGTGCTTTGACATATTTGAAGAATGTAGTTGCGATTGCTGTGATTGAGCCAAACTAGTTGATCCAAGTTGGACTATCAAAAAAGTTATTACAAGTGATTGGAACTTTTTCATTTCAGTACCTTAAAAGTGATAAATATTACACATTTAATTAATAAATAATAATAAATTTAACAATGTTTGGACGACTTTTACTGCTTTTCATTACTGTGCCCTTAATTGAAGTACTAATCCTAATCAAGTTAGGTTCCCTGTTTGGATTTTGGCCAACAATATTATTAGTCATCGGAACAGGGATAATTGGTGCCTATCTTGCCAAATTGTACGGATTAACAATATGGAATAAGATTCAACAAGATTTACAAGCAGGTAAAATGCCCGCTGATAAATTAATTGACGGTTTATTAATCCTGATTGGTGGTATTGTTCTATTAACTCCTGGGTTATTAACTGATCTGCTCGGAATATTATTATTGATTCCCTACACACGGGACTTCTTTAAACGTTTTGCAAAATCAAAATTCAAAACGATGTCTGAGCAACAAACTACGGTATTTTGGCAGGGAAAAGAGTATAAAAATATTAATGAGTAATTAGATAAGTCAGTTTACTATGAAATTTGGATTTTACTGCCTTTAATCAACAACCATAACATCAATATTATCTCACCAATAAAAGTGAACATTCCAATCTGTAAAGAATATCCAAAGTAGGTACCTATATTATCAATAATATATCCAGTGGAAGCTATGACGACTAAAACACCTATCCATTTTGGAATATAAATTGAGTGATATATCAAAACACCAAGCAATAATAAATGGAATCCAAATACAAGTAATCCTCTTTCCCAAATATAAGTGAACGCATTTAGGTCGGGCATTTTTATTAAAGCAATTGTGAATATGATAGCGTATACAATCCTAAATAATGCCATAATCATAGAAAGATTTTCATTTGAGGGTTTCAATATTATATATAAAGAAATTGCAACCACCACATCTAAAATGATAATAATTGCAATCCCAATAATTGATAATGTTGTTGCTTGCAAAGAAGGAAAGATAATAAATGACATTATAGTCATTATCAATAAACTGACTCCGGCAATTTTCGCCGTTTTTTGTATTGATAAATTAGTAGATTTCATTTATTAAATAACTTTATAATGTTTCATGATTATCCAGTCAAATAAACGGTTTGGTAATAATCTTTTTAGCATTGCAGCAAGTTTTTGGTCAAAGGATCCAACCGCATATCTTAAGCGAGGATTTGATTTATTAATGATTTTCTTGAGCAATTTCCCAACTAAGATCGGATCTTGTCCATTATTCTCATCATTTTCAATAACGGTAAGCGTATTCATAAATGCCCGAGATTGCTTTGCAGTTTTCGAATAATATCTTCTTTTAGTAAAGCTTGTCCTAAAATCGCCCGGTTCAACGAGGACAATATTTATTTTTGATAAATATAATTCTTTATGTAAAGCTTCTGTCAATCCTTCTATTGCAAATTTTGATGCAGAGTACATGTTTTGGTAGGGTAGACCAATCAATCCACCGATAGAGCCAATATTAATAATTAAACCTGAATCCTGCCTGCGCATTATCGATAAAACAGATTTTATCATTCTAAGTGGACCGGTAAAGTTTATATCTACCTGTTCCTGACATTTATCAATAGAAGTATGTTCTAAATCTCCAGCAATACCTATACCGGCATTATTAATTAGTACATCAATTTTACCATGTTTATCAATTACCTGATTAACCACGTTGCGGCAGGAATTTTCATCGGCAACGTCTAATTGTAAAATATTGTAATCATTTGGTTTTGGATAGGAACCGGGATAGCGTGAAGTACCATAAACAGTATGACCGTTTAAAGCCAAATATTCAGCAGAGGCTTTACCTATACCGGATGAGGTACCGGTAATTAAAATAACTTTAGAATTATCAGACATCTACAATAATAATTCTAAATTAACACGCGTCTTTGATGACCGATCTTGTCGAACATATCCAGGCAGAAATCTAATTGTTCGCGAGTATGCGTTGCCATGTAGCTTGTCCGCAATAAAGACCTTCCGATTGGAGTAGCAGGGGAGACGATTGGATTTGTGTAAACTCCGGCCGCCAACAAATCTTTCCACATATAAAATGTTTTGATATCTTTTCCGATAATAATTGGGATAATTGGAGTTGTACTTTCCCCAACATTGTATCCCATTGCTTTTAAATTACCATGCATATATTCAGTATTCTCCATCAATCTTTCACGCCGTTCAGGTTCCTTTTTAATTATCTCTAAAGCAGCTAAGACAGATGCAACATTTGAAGGCGGTAGTGATGCAGTGAAAATCATTGTCCGTGTATGATGTTTGAGATAATCAATTATCGCCTCTTCACCGGCAATAAATCCACCAAGACTGCCAAGAGATTTACTAAATGTCCCCATTATCAAATCAACACTATCTGTAACGCCAAAATGAGCAGCAGTGCCGTTTCCTTTGGGACCTAATACACCAAGCGAATGTGCGTCATCTACCATGACACGTACATGATGTTTTTTGGCTAAGGCAGCTATTTCCTTAAGTTTGGCAATATCGCCTTCCATGCTGAATACTCCATCGGTTACAATAAAACGCGCACGATTTGGATCAGCAGAAGCCAAATGATACGCTAAATCTTTCATATCATTATGTTTAAATTTTCGTTTTATCGCGCCGGAAAAACGGATACCATCGACGATTGAGGCGTGATTATATGCATCGGTGAAAACGTAATCATTACGACCGACAACAGCAGCGATAACTCCTAGATTCACACCAAAACCGCTAGAAAAAACTAATGCGTTATCCATATTGACAAACTTGGCAAGTTTAACTTCTAATTCATTATGGAGCGTTATATTGCCGTTTAGAAATCTGCTACCGGTCAAACCTGAACCATAAGTTCTTAAAGCTTTGACTCCTGCTTCAATAACCTTTGGATGAGTTGTCAATCCAAGATAATTATTCGATCCCAACATTATTTTCTTTTTACCGTCGATAAAGACTTCAGTGGCATCAGATTTTTCAATATTAGGGAAATAAGGATAATAACCTAAGGCGCGGGCAGTTTTGGCGCGCGTAAATTGATACATTTTAGTAAAGACATCAGGTACACGCCCAAAATACCGCTTACGAGTAGCAGTCATTTTCTGCAATGCAACGTCTTTAAATTCGATAAACATATTTAAAATTATTGGAAAGTTATTGTTCTAAAAACATTATCTCTAATTGAATATACAATTTTGTATTCAAAAATGATTGAATTATTTTATCACAAAATGCATCATACGCATTACTTCAAAATAGTCATTTGTATTAAATGTAATTGTCTGCGATTCAAGCAATTTACATCCGGGATAAAATGATGCATCGAATGCTTGCTGATGTTTTTTGAAGCGTAATTCAATATTATATTCATTATAAATAGGGAGGCGGCACTTGGTTAAATCACCTTTTAAAGCGGACTCTGTTCCTTGCCAAATCTTTTCAATCGCGGCTTTAGGATGCAAGCTTACGGTTGAATCACCAATTCCTTCTTTAACAGCTACTGTGGTAATATTTTTATTGATATTTTTCACATGCTTGCATAATTCATTATCACCTGCAAGAAATGCGACAGGAACATCAAGAGTGGCGGCTAAAAGTCCATGCAATAAAAATTCAGAGGCATAATGTTCATTTATTTTAAGGTAATCTACATGAGAACCGCGCATAGTGTGGGCAAGTGGATTACCACTTGATCCGGCATGTGAATGGTAGCCAACGAACATTAGTGCATCAAATGATTTATCCAATTCCTGTACCATGGCATTTGGATGACCGCTCCAGCCACGGATTAGTTTAACGCCATCGGGTAATTCTTTGGCCGTTATATTTCGACCGGTACCATGAGCATCTTGGACGGTAATATCTTTTACTCCGGCTGCCATTGCTCCTTTGCAGACGGCTGTAACCTCAGCTGTCATCTGTTTTTGGAATTCACCGTAATCAGACTTGTCATTATCTGCCTCATTCCAATGTGTTGAGCCGCAAACGCCTTCAATATCTGCACTTATGTAAATTTTCATTGTTTGTCCTTTAAATTCTTTTTATCTCCAATCTTAAACGCTCTTCCAATTTTATCCCCAATTTTGTGATATTGTCGCGTACCTGTTGCGTAAATAATAGGATCAATTTTATTAATATCGGGTTTGCCTTTGGTCAGGCAATCTTCGTTGACATGCGTTTCCATTATCTCACCAATGAAAACGGTATGCGAGCCAACCTCAACTGTATGTATCACCTTGCATTCCAAATTCAGTGGGCATTCCTCTATCAGCGGAGCAGTATCAATCTTGCCGTAAAATATATTGAATAAATCAATCTTATTATTATCTCTGCCGGAATAAATTCCGCAAAAATCAGTCGCCTTGACAAGCTTGGAACCAGGTACATTTATCGAAAAAGTTTGGTTCTCAACTACGCCCTTGTAAGTGTGGCGTTCGGGGCGGATTGCCACCGAAATAGCCGGCGGATTGGAACAGGCAATGCCCACCCAAGAAGCTGTCATAAAATTAGGTTTTCCGTTCACCATTGCACCTACAAGCACGGTAGGATAGGGGAACATAATGGTACTTGGTCCTAGTTTAGCTTTAGTCATATTGTTTGTATATCCTTGTATAATGCAAAATTTACAGGATTATGCAGACAATTAGCAAATTGCTAAACGGGTTGGAACAATATCGTATCGATGAAGCAATCTCCGCTTAATAAATATTAATGGAGATTGCTTCTTTTTGTAATAGAATTTTATATTGAGAACTTGAGAGGCATTAATGTCATACCGCATTCAGCGCATATGCCCGGTCCATCGCTCCTAACATAGCTATGTTCCGCCATGGGACAACCGTAGAAATCTACGTCGTTCATGTCGCCTTCCAGAACGGCTACTAAACTCATACTACATTCTGGACATTTACCTGCTTCCTGACTGTGAATGTGTTTATGGGATTCCATTGGACAAGTATAGTAAACAACAGCATTTTCGGACATGGATTCTGATGTTTCTTTAACATGCATTGTTTTATCTCCTTGCTTAGAATTATCCATTGTTGTTTTTTCACTATTACAAGCTACTAATCCAAGTATAGTAGCCACGATAATAGTCAGTATCATTTTATTCATCTACTTTCTCCTTTATTTAATTCTATTGATTTCCATATATAATAAATTGCCGGTATCACTAATAGTGTAAGTATTGTCGATGTTACCATACCACCCACCATTGGTGCGGCAATCCTTTTCATAACCTGAGACCCTGTTCCGGTGCCCCAGAGAATTGGTAATAATCCAACAATTGTGGTAGTTACGGTCATTAACTTAGGTCGTACTCGATCTACAGCCCCTTCCATTACAGCGTCGTACAAGTCTTTTACCGAATTCATTTTTCCGTCACGCATTCGATATTTATATGCTTGGTCAAGATATATTAACATTACTACGCCGGTTTCTGCTGCAACACCCGCCAATGCAATAAAACCGACGCCCACAGCAACGCTCATGTTGTAGCCTAGTATGTACATGAACCATATTCCACCAACCAGTGCAAATGGCAGCGATAACATAACAATTAAGCTCTCAGTTAAATTCTTAAAGTTGAAATATAATAATAAGAATATGATTAGTAGAGTAATTGGCACAACAACTTTCAGTCTCTTATTAGCCCTTTCCATATACTCAAACTGACCACTCCACACAATCGAGTAACCAACTGGTACTATGAGTTCCTTTGTAAGTGCTTCTTTAGCGTGTTTTACATAGGTACCTACATCAATACCGGTAATATCTACATATACCCAACCTGTCCGACGCGCGTTTTCGCTTTTAATAACCGGGGCTCCCTTACGGATTATTATGTCAGCCACTTGAGTAATTGGTATCTGCGCTCCACTAGGAGTTGGTACGATTATACGTTTAAGTTTGGTTATGCTATCACGAAGCTCCCTGCTGTACCGTACATTGATCGGGTAACGCTCCAATCCCTCCACAGTATATGATACATTCATTCCGCCAATTGCCGATTGGATTATATCTTGTATATCACCAACTGTTAATCCGTATCTAGCAGCCTCATCTCTATTTATCTCAAAATCGATAAAATTTCCACCAGTGACTTTGTCGGCATAGGCACTCAGTGTTCCGGGTATTTTCTGTACAATAGCTTGAACATTTGCTCCTAACATATTAAGTGTATCTAGATCTGCCCCCATCAACTTGATGCCGACCGGTGTCTTAATACCGGTACTCAACATATCAATTCGTGTTTTAATAGGCATAGTCCAAGCATTTGTTAAGCCCGGGAATTGTATTGATGCATTTAGTTCAGTTGTTAATTCTTCTAATGTTGCAGATCGATGTTCAGGCCAGATAACGTTCAATGATGTGCGCACCCAATCCCATAGATTCCAATCAGAGAACCAACGTTTAACAAAGATACGCTGTGGCCAATCATTAGGCTGTTTCAGTGTTATAGTTGTTTCTATCATACTTAGTGGTGCTGGATCTGTGGCTGTTTCCGCACGACCAACCTTCCCAAATACTCTTTCTACTTCAGGAAATGATTTAATTATTTTATCCGTCTGCTGAAGTAATTCTTTTGCTTTTGTTATTGAGATTCCCGGATCAGTTGTAGGCATATATAGCAAGTCACCTTCATTTAATGGTGGCATAAATTCTGAACCGATTCTTTTTAGTGGAAATATTGTTACTATTAAAATCATCAAAGCAGCTATTAGTGTAGTTTTTTTGAATTTCAGTACAAATTTAATCAGAGGTCTATAAACCCGAATTAAAAATCTACTAATCGGATTTTTTTCTTCGGATCGGATAGTCCCTTTAATAAAATATCCCATTAATACCGGCACAATCGTTATTGCCAAGATTGCGGAAGCTCCCATTGCATATGTTTTTGTAAACGCTAACGGTTTAAATAATCGGCCTTCCTGTGCTTGCAACGTAAATACCGGTAAAAATGATACAGTTATAATCAATAATGAATAGAATAATGCCGGTCCTACCTCTTTGGACGCATCAAGGATTAGCTTCCATCTGTCTGCTTTACCGTCATCCTTTTCAATATGTTTGTGGGCATTTTCAATCATTACGATTACGGCATCAACCATGGCGCCAATCGCAATTGCGATACCGCTTAATGACATTATATTTGCATTAATTCCCTGAAAGCGCATAACAAGGAACGCCATCAATATTCCTAGAGGAAGTGTTAGGATAGCAACAAATGAACTTCTAAAGTGCAATAGAAATATAATCAGGACTAAAGCAACAACTATACTTTCTACAGTTAGTTTTTCTTTTAGGTTGTCAATGGCTCTTTCAATCAATTGAGATCGATCATAAGCTGTGTTGATAGTTACACCTTCAGGCAATCCAACTTTTAATTCCTCTATTTTTTCTTTGACATTTTCTATGACTTTTAATGCATTCTCACCATAGCGCATAACGATGATACCACCAACTACTTCTCCAATTCCATCGCGTTCAGCAAGACCCCTTCGCAGCTCAGGACCTAGATGAATATTTGCGACATTTCTGAGTAAAATCGGTACACCGTTCTCATCAACGCCTAATGGAACTTTTTTCAAATCGTCGATAGAATTAATATAGCCCAATCCTCTAACCATGAATTCAGTTTCGGCCATTTCAATTAATTTTCCACCAACATCATTATTGCTACGCTTAATTGCCATTTTGACTTTATTAAGCGGGATGTTATAGGCAAGGAGTTTGTTTGGGTCAACATCAACCTGATATTGTTTTACATATCCACCAATACTTGCAACTTCCGAAACACCGGGGACACTCATTAATTCATAACTTAAATAGAAATCCTGAATGCTTCTTAATTCCTGAAGATCATGCTGATTGCTTTCAACAGTATATTCGTAAACCCAGCCAACACCCGTTGCATCAGGTCCCAATTGCGGATTTACGCCATCAGGCAGTCTTCCAGAGACAAAATTAAGATATTCTAAGACTCTACTCCGCGCCCAATAAATATCAGTTCCATCTTCAAAGATTATATATACAAATGATACGCCAAAGAATGAATATCCCCTAACAACTTTGGCATATGGAACGGATAACATTGCCGTTGTTAACGGATACGTAATTTGATCTTCAACTACTTGTGGAGCTTGTCCGGCATAGTCAGTCATAATTATGACTTGAACATCACTAAGATCAGGAATCGCATCTACCGGAGTTGTGGCTACTGCCACAATTCCACCAATCGTAATAGCTATTGTTGCCAATATCACTAAAAAGCGATTGTTTACTGACCACTCAATTATTCTTTCAATCATAGTGTTCTCCTAGTGGATGTGATCTGAATGGTCTTTGTTTTCAATGTGACTAACCTCGGAATTATTAGTGTCGCTATCATCCTTTCTGGAAGCTAGCATTTTTGCAATACTTTCTTGTAGCTTGCTTTCAGAATCGAGCAAAAACTGAGCAGATGTTACTACCTCTTCTCCAGCTTCCAGTCCTTCCATAATTTCATAAAATCCGTCGCCACTTTCGATTCCAACAATAACATCTCTCGGCGCAAATCTTCCTTCGCCTAAATTGATAAATACTAAGTTTCTTGTTCCCGAATACATTACAGCCTCTACCGGTACTGCTAGCGCATCTCTGACGGGAACTGATGATATATTTACATTGGAATACATACCGGGCTTTAACGTATTATCTTCATTTGGAAATGATAACCTTACTTTTAAAGTCCTTGTTTTCGAATCTAAATAAGGATAAATATATTCGACTTTGCCCGAATAATTCTTACCGGGATTATATGAAAGAGTCATTGTGGTTTTGCTACCTTCTTGCACCCATGGAATTTCATATTCATAGATATCAGCATAGACCCAAACACTTGATACGTTAGAGATTGAGTATAATTTCATACCTGGCTTCACCTCCATACCGTCTTGAACGTGTTTTTGTTCAACAATTCCGGAAAATTTTGATCTTATTGCCATTGTTTTTTGAGCAACATTACTTTTTTCTAATTTTGATATTTGATCATTTGAAATATCAAAATTTTCTAATCGTTTCCTAGTTGACATCAAATTACTTTTCAGATTATCAATTGCAGATAATCTATTTTCTTTTTCCGCATCTTTTAGTCTGCGATATGTATCTAAATATTCTTCCTGAGCAGTAACTAGTTGCGGACTATATATTTCAAGTAATATATCTCCTTTGTTGACTTTCTCTCCGGTCTTATTGATAAAAGTTTTCTCAACCCAACCGTTGAATTTTGTCTGTACTAATCCTACTTTAGTTTCATCATAATCCACGCGACCTATAGTTCTAATATTTTGTTCGAGATCCCTTTTGACTACTTTAGCTGTGCGTACTCCAATGTTTTGGACCGTTGAAGGATTTATTCTAACTGTAGCTCCGAATGCTTCTTCACCTGCAAAAACCGGTACTAAATCCATGCCCATTGGTGATTTACCTGGTTTTGGTGATATATATGTAGGATCCATTGGTGCTCTATAGTATAATATATCTTTTCCCCCTGTGGTATTTGAAGTGTTCATATTATTTGAACCATCTTCTACTGTCGGATTATTTATTGGAGTAAGGTTCATGCCACAAATCGGGCAATTGCCGGGTCCTTCTTGAATTACATTAGGATGCATGCCACAGGTGTATAATTTTTTACTCTCTGTTTCTTGGTTAAGATTTTGACTTGTCTCAGAGGAAGAACATCCTACGACAAACAATCCAATTGACAAAAATACTAGTAACGCCATTATTTTCATTACATATTTCATTTTAATTCTCCTGAACAGGATTAATTACCCCTGCTGATTGATAAAGTTTTGCGATTAATGTAGTTTGTTGGGCTTTTATACCTTCAAATTCCATTTTTACTTTTACACCCAATCGGACACTATCTAGTAGATCTAAAAAACTTATTTTACCGGTTTCATATGCAGAATAGGCGGAAGATAACATCTGCTCAGATTCATCTATAATGCTCTCATCGTATAGTTTATATGTATCACTTATTTCTTTAAATTCATTTAATATTGATAAGACGTCTGACTCAATTTTATTCCACGTGTCTGACAATAACTCTTCGTGTTGTTTTTGAGTATAAGAAGCAGATTGGACTTTGGCTTTGTTCTTTCTAAACCATAATGGAAGGTTGATACCAACTTTTATACCAAATGCATCAGCTCCTGATGATACTGCTCCTCCCAAATCGGTTGGACCGACAACTGAGTATGTCAAACCGGCGGTCAAATCGGGATAGTTTTTTAATCGTGCTAGGTTATATTGATCAGATGCTATTGCTACGTTCGCTTGGGATATAGCAAAAGAAGGATTATACTTATTTGCTAAGTCAAGCCAATATTTATCAGGATTTGAAATTAATTTTAATTGAAATTCATCACTAATTAAGTTAGTTGAAAATTGTCCATCAAATAGAATTTGTAATTCATTAATGTTTTTTTCTAAAGCACTTTCAATTTCATTAATCTTACTCTCTACTAATGACGATTCAATTTGGAGTTTAATAATTGGATGTTGTGTAAGTCCGATGCCGTTAGCATATTGATTTCGCGCGACACTCTCAAAAGACTCCAGTTCAACTTTGTATTGCTCTAATATTTCTAACGATTCACGAAACTTAAAATAGTTGGCTAACTCCTTTCGAAGTAAAAAAGACACTTTTACTTTCGTATTATCCAAATTGAGTCTATTGACTTCTGCCCTAATTTTTTCGATATTTCTTTCGCGTTTTAATTTTCCCCAAAGCGGGAATTTCTGTCCTAACATTATTTGATTTTCAATAGGACCGTTTCTTGTCTCGATTGGATTGATACTGAATAAACTCTCTATCATCGGATCCGGCAAAACCCCGGCAACTTTCACATTTTCTAATGCGGATTGGTAAGCCAATTCTGCCGCTTTTACTTCAGGATTTACCTCTAAGACCATTTCCAAAAGATCTCTATTCTGTGCTAAACCCGACGAGACAATAACCACTAATGCTACGAGTAGTTTATTCCAATTTTTTATAATTATTTTTAAATTCAACTTTACACTCCATATTATTATTTTATTTCAATTTACGACTAGTTTTAGCGGTAAACAATTGGGTATAACTCTCCGGTTGCGGAAAATTACATTGTGAAAATGAAGTGTGTTAAACTAAGAGGGGGGTTTGGAAACCCCGATAATGCTCAAATAAATAGTGATTATCCTCTATTTGATAAAATGAGTCGTTTTCAAATAGATCGATAGTATCCGAATATAAAATGGCATAATCAACAGTAATGTCTTTCTGTAATTCTACTTTGTTTAGTGGTGCGGGGGTTATGGGGTAAAATGGAACAACAACACATTCTGTCACCATTTCGCAACAACCCATTTCTACCATATCGCAATGAAATGTGGAATCATTGGATTTAGGCATATCGCAATTTTCTTGCGCAAAGAAGGGCAATGCATATGAACCCGTGAATATCAGCAGTACTAAAATGGATAATATTTTATTTTTCACTAATTATATATTTATCTTTTAAAAACTTGTGACAATTTATATTTCGAAAATTTTATAACCGTTATAAGATTATTGAAAATTTGTATAAAATTTTAGCTTTTTCTAATCTTATCGATAGAATTTCTAGCTCTATTACGCAAAGCCTTAAACTCGCTCGGACTCATCCCGGTTATTTTTTTGAATTGTGTGGATAGGTACTGTACATTACCGTAACCTAGTTTGTAAGATATTTCGGAAAGTGATAATTCATCATATATCAATAATTCTTTCACGCGTTCAATCTTTTGCAGAATAAAATATTTTTCCACCGTTATTCCTTCCACTGAGGAGAAAAGAGTACTTAAGTGTGAATAATCATGGTTTAGTTTGTTTGATAAATAACCAGAAAGATTGATATTCAATTCCTCTAATTTTTCAGTATAAATTAAATCAATTATCAGCGATTTCAGTTCATCAATTAGTTTGGCATTTTTTTCAACTAATAGTTCAAAACCATTTTCATTAAGTATAGTGCTGATTTTATTCAAATCTAATTGATTAACACCGTATTTAATTGTTGCCGATCCTAATCTTTCTATGGATGTTTCGTATCCGAGTTTTTCAAGTTCTTCTTTTACAACCTTGATACATCGAGGGCACACCATATTTTTTATTTTAAGAATTTTTGATGGCATTTTGTATTTCTTAACGGAATGTACTTGGTCCGAGCTTAGTTTTTGACATATTGTTTATATCTCTGTTATTTATATAAAATTTACTGGTTCAAACAAACAACTAGCAATTGACCACTAAAATTAATTGAGGTACTTAATATTTATCCAGAAGTCTCTTTATTATAAACCACGGGCATTTGCCCTTTCCATTTGTTCCATGTCTTTGAATCAGTGATAAGATCTGCCATAAAGTGTCCTGTATTAATTCTGCTAGTTTTACCGGCATTGAATATTGTATCTCTGACAGGTGAAGGATATACTTCATATTCAGTTACTTCATCCTCATTTGTTAGACCGTCAGGGCGGACTGCTGACCATTCAATTGTATCATCATCTTGACCAATTACAATTCGCAAATAATCGGATGCTTTTTCATTATCGGAGTGCGGAGGCAATAATAGTCGAATTAATCCAATTACAAATTTTTGTCCAAACGAAATAGGTTCATATAGATCACGGTTCACATTCCCTGCGGTGTTCATAAGAACAAATTTTACTTTTTTATCTGAACTATTTGCCTTGATTGCTTCACATAAACGACGCGTTGCATCCGTAACTAATTTGCGCGGATGACCAAACATACCTTTAAATGTTATATTATGCCCAAGGCAGGAAGCAACAGCATCAATATCTTTAACTTGTATTTCAAGCTCTGAATCACTTAGATCCAATAGGGTGGCCTTTATTATTTCTAAATTTTTATGATTCTTAACGGATTCAGGTAAACTCTCATCCGAGCGGACAATTATTTTTACTTTTTGTTCACGGCTTAGTAACTGTTCAACAAGCAATCTACCGGTTGCTCCGCTAGCACCAACTACGAGTATATTCATCTACTTTTCTCCTTTTAAGAAATTAATTATACTTGGTCTGAGTTTAGTTTTTTGCATTTTAATTTATTAACCCTATTCTTTTTAAATATAAATCACAGGTATTATTTTTATCACCAAAAGAAATCGCATTTTCAAAAAACGACCTTATCTCATCAGCCCTTTTCGGTTGTATTTTTATGGCAGTACCAAAATACTTTTTATCTGGTAAAAAAGTGTCATCAAAAAAGTTTTTTAAAATATTTTTATCATAATCAAAATCAAGAAAAATTATATTTTTTGCTTATGAAATTCTTGACCTAGAAAATCTTTTGGTTTGTATTCATTCATTAATATATTCTTTTCAAAACTTTCTCAGGCGTAATTGGTAAATTTCTAATTCTAACACCTACGGCGTTAAAAACAGCATTAGCCACTGCCGGAGCAGGACCATTGATTGGAATCTCTGCAACTGCCTTTGCTCCATACGGACCGGTTGGTTCATTACCTTTAATTAATTTTGCGACTATCTCGGGCATATCAATTGCCGTATAAATATGATAATTATTGAAATCCGTATTGATCGGTGCGCCCTTGTCATCAAAAATCATAAATTCCGATAGCGCCATACCAAGCGATTGTGGAATAGCGCCTTCCACCTGTCCTTCGCTCATTTGTGGGTTAATTACCTGCCCGGCATCCGTAACCGATACCACCTTATTCACGCGCACAATTCCGGTTTCCGTATCCACGCTAACATCGGCAAAAGTTGCGTTATAGGGTGAGGGGGAGTCATAGCTCATATGTGATGCCTCAGCCATGATCTGCTGTTGTTCATCGGTGTAAAATGCTTTGGTGCAAATGTCTGAATAACTGATCTTTTTCCCGCCTTCGGCGATGACCCATCCGGCGCGGATTTCTGCTTTTTTAACGCCCAATATTTTCATCCCGATGTCCAATATTTGCGCCTTTACTTTCTCCGCTGCTTTCTTTACTGCCGTTCCGCTGATATATGTTGTACTGCTTGCATATGCGCCTTTATCAAATGGTGTGAAGTCTGTATCAGAGGAATATACAACGATACTCTCAACCGATACTTCAAGTGTTTCAGCAGCTATTTGAGCAAGCATTGTGTCCGAACCGGTACCCAAATCCGTTGCTCCAACTAACAAATTGAAACTTGCATCCTCATTCATTTTAATAT
>JBHPEE010000037.1:0-18055 GCA_042577295.1 Fidelibacterota bacterium
TTTATTACTCTAAATGGTGAAGACGTTAATGTGTTTGAGCTAAAGTCATTTAAATCTTCTGTTATAAGCAATGAAATTGGTAAAGGAAAACAGTATATTATAATGGGGGACTCCGAAAAACTTAGAAAGACAATAACCGCTATATCGTATTATAATTTCCCAAATACAATTCTGTACTCAGTGGCATACAAGAATATATCCGATAATTCAATTCAAATTGACGGTTGGACCAATAATAAATATAATATTGCTCCTTTAGCAGAACAAAAAGGAAAAATATTTTGGTCATATCAAAGTGGATCTTATGATGAGCGTCCAGATTGGGTGTTACCTTTGAATGTTGGTTTCTTACAAAAAAATTATATGGGAATGAATTCTTCAGATTATGGCGGTGGAACACCGATTTCTGATGTTTGGCATAGCAAGGTAGGTGTAGGAGTCGGCCACGTAGAGACTGTTCCCAAATTGGTATCATTGCCTGTTGAAATGCCAGATTCTTCAGGAGCATATCTTGGAGTTGAGTATAAAAAAGGGACTATTCTTGAAAGCGGTGAGATACTAAATACATTTATGACCTTTGTATCTATTCATGAAGGTGATTATTATGAAACACTAGAAACGTATCGGAAAATAATGACTAAAAGAGGAATAAAATTCGATGAACCCCCGAAAACAGTATATGAACCAATTTGGTGTGCATGGGGTTATCAAAGAAATTTTGGCACTGATCAAATCCTTAATACATTACCAAAAGTTGCAGAAATGGGTTATAAATGGGCAGTATTAGACGATGGATTTCAAACTGCTGAAGGTGATTGGTATCTTATTGATGAAAAATTTCCAAATGGTGATGCTGATATGAAGAAATTTGTAGATACAATCCATGGCTTTGGAATGAAAGCAAAACTATGGTGGGCACCAATGGCAGTAGATCCGGGAACCGATCTAATTAAGGAACACGAAGATTACTTGCTGTTGAATGAAGATGGTACAACTCAAGATATTACGTGGTGGGATTCATATTATTTGTGTCCTGCATATAAACCTGTACAAGAGTACACAAAAGAATTAGTAACAAAAATTATGACAACTTGGGGTTATGATGGACTAAAAATTGATGGACAACATTTAAATGGAGCTCCACCTTGCTTCAATAAACTTCATAACCACCTTAGACCTGAAGAGGCAGTTGAAGCTGTTCCGAAATTATTTAAAGTAATTTATGAAACAGCACTTGAAATAAATCCTGAGGCAGTTGTCGAAATATGCCCGTGTGGTACAGCATACTCATTTTTTAATTTACCTTACATGAACCAACCAGTTTCTTCTGATCCAGAGAGTTCATGGCAGATTAGACATAAGGGTAAAACATTAAAGGGTCTAATGGGTCCAAAAACGGCGTATTACGGAGATCATGTTGAATTAAGTGATGGAAGAAACGATTGGGCAACAACGGTAGGAATTGGAGGTGTTATTGGTACCAAGTTCACCTGGCCGGCAGATGAAATGCTAAATATGTCAAGAGGTCGACCAGCTAGAAAATCCAATGTAGCATTAACAGCTGAAAAGGAAGAGATTTGGAAAAAATGGCTCAAAATATATAATGAGAATATGCTTCCAACTGGAAACTATCTTGGAACTTTATACGATATTGGGTATGATAAACCTGAAACTCATGCAATTGAAAAAGATGGCACACTGTATTATGGTTTTTATGCTGATGAATTCAGTGGACCAGTAGAATTGCGCGGATTGTCTGAAGCTATATATAAAATTACAGACTATGTGAATAATATTGAACTAGGGCAAGTTGAAGGAACAAATGCAACTATAAATATCGATTTTAATCAGTATCTATTAATAAAAGCTGAACCTGTTTAAAGTGATTAATTACTAATTTACTATAATAGAGATATATAAAAGGTTATTTATGAAGAAGTTTTTCAAAATACTGATAATAGCTATCATGCTATTTGTATATAGCTTATTATGTGCTCAAGATGAAATTGGTCGATATGCTGAAAGTAAAAATGGAATTATTGCTGCAGGCAAAAAAGAAGGAGTAGCAGCTGGTATAAAAATGTTTGAACTTGATGGAAATGCCGCAGATGCTGCTGTATCATCATTATTAGTTCTAAGTGTTAAACATATTGGAGCTTTTTGTATAGGTGGAGAAGTTCCACTAATAATTTATGATGCGGAAAAGGATGAGGTTAAAGTATTGTCAGGGCAAGGAGGTGCACCGAAGGACACTAGTGCTATCGGATGGTATTATCGCAATGGAATTCCTGGTAGCAATATTAGGGCAGCGGCCGTACCAGCTGTAATAGATCTATGTGTTACAGCATTGAAATTGTATGGAACATTGTCATTTGAACAAACTGCTGGTCCATTGTTAGAAATTTTAGATGCAGGTGGTCCAAATGAATATAGAGATACTGGATCAGGCGAATGGATTGACGGAATTAGTGGGAAGGAACTTGATAAAGTTGGCGTAAATATTGCGGGAGAAGGCCGTAGTTGGTATGCAGAATTAGCTGTTACAATCAGTAGGCTTATTGATGCAGAACAAAAAACAAAAGGTTCTCGAGAAGATAAATTGCAGGCAGTTGCAGATCGTTTTTATCGAGGTGACATTGCTGATGAACTTGTCGATTGGTACATTGAACGGGGTGGCTTTTTACGAAAGAGAGATTTGACTGAGCATGTTACTCATGTTGAAGATCCAGTAGAAATATCTTATCGTGGTCATACCGTTTATAAATGTGATACCTGGACTCAGGGTCCATATCTTAGTCAAACTTTAAGACTATTGGAAGGATATGATCTTAATAAAATGAGGTTCCTTTCGCCGGATTATATACATGTTGTAACAGAGGCTATGAAATTAGCTTTAGCGGATCGAGATGAATATTATGGTGATCCATTATTTGTGGATGTACCATTAACTGCCTTATTATCAGATGAATATACACAATTAAGACGCACATTAATTGATATGAAGGAAGCATCGCAGCAAATCCGTCCAGGAGACCCATGGCAGATGAAAGCTTTATTAGAAGGTGGAGGTAGGGTATTTCCCAACGAAGGTGGTACTACGACATGTGTGACGGCAGATCGATGGGGCAATGTGGCAGTTACGACACCCAGTGGTCTTGGCAGTAGTGCTGGTTCCGGTGGGCATACAGGTATTACGCATGGGGCACGCTTAATAATCAATAATAATTGGCCTGGACATCCAAATGCGATTGGACCAGGTAAACGACCAAGAACATCTTTAACTCCGACCTTAGTTATGAGAGATGGTAAACCCTTTTTAGCTATCAGTGTAGCAGGGGGAGATATGCAAGATCAAGCAGCCTTACAAATTATCCTAGATGTTATAGACTTTGGTATGGACATTAATGAAGCTATGAAAGCCCCTCGTTTTTCTACTCAGCATTTTATTGGTTCATTTGGGCAAGATCCTCCACAATTGGGTGATTTACGACTGCATGAAAAAATTGGTAAGAAAACGAGTGATAATCTTATTGAAAGAGGTCATAGAGTAAAAACTACAACCAATAATATTGGTGGTATCGCAATGCTTTACATAGATCCTAATACAAAAGTAGTGTATGGTTCAGGTTCAGCAGCAAAGGGTATTAAATAACACCTAGACCAACTCGTGGATAATTTAATACAGGACTTAAAATGAAATATATATTAAAAATTAAAAATCTATTAATTATTGGTTTAGTTATCAATATTAGCATTCTTTCATGCACAGCAAGTAATTCACCTAGTCAAAATTGGACGCATTTTGCACGAATAGCAGGTCATGGAGTTAATCAAAACAACGTAAATGATATAATAGAAAGTGCAAAAGAAACCAATGTCTTTGGTATAGAAATCGACAATAGTTTAACTGGATATTATTCCAGTTTTCTCAATCCCGATGAAAAACTAAAAGCAATTGGTATGTTAGCTGATGCTGCACATGCTGATAACAATTTTGCTTTTGTCTATACAGAAGGTTTAGAAACAATTACAACTGAAGCTGATTCAAAAGAAAATACTTTTTTTAAAGATCATCCTGATTGGGTTCAAAGAAATATTGATGGCGATCCTGCTGTGTTTGGTAGTGAACATGCATTTTGGATAAGTGAGGGTGATGAAGATGTATGGATTTCACCTTTTGCAGAGGAATGGAGATCAATATATATGGAAAGAATACGTCAAATTGCCGAGACCGGTATTGATGGTGTCTATATAGATATTCCTTATTGGATGACCCATTTTAGGGGTTGGGATGATACTTGGGCAAGTTTTGATGATTATACTGTCGCGGCATTTAAAGAATTAACAGGTATAAATGCAAAAACTGATATAGTATTAGGAGATTATACCGATCCAAATTTTATTAAATGGATTGATTTCAGAATTGATGCTATAACACAGTTTATGAAAGAAGTCGACGATAATGTAAAATCTATTAATCCCAATTGTATGACTATTGCTGAAATTTACCCTGGATTGGATGAAGATGCTGTAAGAGTTGGGTCAGATGTATATGAATTATACGACGTTGTCGATGTTATTGCTCATGAGTATAGCGAAGGTGGTTATACAGCGGCAAATAGAGCACCTTTTAATTGGATAACATATTTAGCTGGCATGTATACTTTTAGAGCATTTGCCGGTGAAAAAGCTTCTTGGATGTTAAGTTATTCATGGGATGAGGATGAGAATATCGACAAAGTTGATGCGATGGAAAACATGATACTTTCACATATAATGGCTGGTAATAATACTTGGGACTCTCGAGGGCATGTTATGTCTGGCTCAAATGATTTAGACACTCGCAAAAGACTGTTTGAATGGATTAAAGAAAATGAAAATATTTTTTATAAACCTAGAAAAACAATAGATCCAATTGGCATTTATTTTTCTCCAAAATCCAGGAACTATTTTCCTGAAACATTTATTAAATCATTTTTTGGATATATGCACTTAGCCTTGACCTCTCATCGAGAATTTGAAATAG
This sequence comes from Fidelibacterota bacterium, assembly GCA_042577295.1. Lineage (GTDB taxonomy): Bacteria > Fidelibacterota > Marinisomatia > Marinisomatales > JAHJCW01 > JAHJCW01. Next base: position 5,027 of record JBHPEE010000037.1, read on the forward strand.
TGATGCCAAGAACACTTGATGATTTTTCTGGAAAACTGTTAATACTACCCAATATACTTAGTGTTAATGATAAAGAAATTAATCAAATGAATAAGTTAAGTAAAAATGGTACAAAATTCATTATTACAGGAGAATCAGGTAAATATGATGACAGTAGGAACGTCCGTGACAAAAATGAATTGTTAAGTCATTTTATGACAGAAGAAGCGGAGGAATCAACTATTTACGATCCGAATAAAAAGTATATCTATTATGAAAGTTGTCCTGGACTTGATTATTTCCAGAAAAGTAACTATGAATACAATACAAACAGTAGAGTAGGATGGTATAATGGAACAAATTTCTATACTCGTAATCAAAGATGGGAGTATGATGTTGATTATTTGATAGACAATTCCTCTGTTCCTAAACTTGAAGCACCGCCTTATCTAGCTACACAATTGGCAAGTGTAAACAATAAACCACACTTCTTTTTAACAAATTTTATTGGTTTGGAAGCTGGAAAAAATGCTAAACAAAAATCGGCCAAGTTAGTGAAAATGGTTCTACCAGATAAAACTAAAAATGTTAAAGTATTTTATTTACCATTTTTAGGAGATAGAACTGAATTACCAATCACAGAAAAGGATGGTGTAGTATTTGTTGATATTCCACCGATCACAAAGGGAGCAGTTGTTTGGTATGAATAAATCCCTTATTTTTTTTGTTCTTTGTGGATATTTATTATCAAACGGTTATATTGGATCAGTTAAAATATATGAGCAACGAGGACTAGATCGTTCTGCTGAATATGTTGAAATTGAAATTCCAAATTGCTTAACTAAACTAACAAACAATATTCTTGCTATAAATAAAACAAATCTTGATACTATATTGTGCCAAGTAACAAAGAAGGTAAACATATCTAATGGTTACCTTCATAAAACTATTATTTTCCCTGTTGATATCTCTGCTTATGATAGCCTTAGTTTTGATATTAACGTGAGTGAGTCTAATGACAGAACTAGTGGAACTCCCTATAATATAAAATTAACTGGCGAAAAGACTGAAATTATTGTTGAGAATGATTTCTATATTGCTGATTTAAGAGCAAATGAAAAAGACGAAGAGAAAAGTTTTCATTCAGGACAAATAACAGATCTAACAATAAAGTTGGGGTTTAATAAGTTACTGACGAATAGGGATGATAGAATTCATTGGGCTCCAAATTTCAAACGTCCTGAAATTGAATATTATAAAACAATTGCTCATTGGAATAACCCAAAAGAACAATGGAATAATACTGGTGAATACTTAATTCGGACATGGCGTAAAGATGGAGCTCCTTCCCATCCTGAAATAATGCTATCTGCAGAGTATTCTTTTTTTGCGGGTAAACCCTATTTCCTTTTTAATTCAAATATGGAAATTATTAATGATGTAATGTTAGAATGGTTGAGAAACGATGAGATGACGATGGATACCATGTTTACTAATCTTGCGTTTAAAAGAAAGACAGGTGAAATTATTGATATACCAATTGCTGAACGTGGAGAAATACTTGAGAAAAGTCCAATTGCAGTAGATGATCCATGGTTGTGTTTTTATAACAAAGATATTGGATATGGTTTTGGTTCCATACGGCTTGATTATGATATCAGTAACATGGAAGGAAATGCATCTCCCACAGGGGTAAATTATACGAGTATTGCTGAATGGGAAAATAGGACCACCTATTGGAATAGACGGATTATATATAATGAACTGACAGATGTTGCAAAAGGAAGTAAATATATTGAAAAGAATGCCTATATAGTGTTTGATATAAACCAGGGTGAACATTTAGAAGCTATTAATAAGTGGTCAGAATTATTAATGTATCCCCTTATTGTAAAAACTACATATAAATATTAATAGAGGTCAGATATATGAAAAAATATTATAATAGAAGACAATTTATAAAAACAAGCAGTGTTGCATTGACAGGTTTATCCTTACCATTTCTCTCGAATGGATTCAGCCTTAATAAAGGTTCAGGATCTATAAATCTTGGAATTATCGGAACAGGGGACAGGGGAGCTTGGGAGAGTTACATATTGAGTAAAACTCCAGGTATCGATGTGATTGCTTGTTGTGATACAATTCCAAAACATTTGCAGGATGGTCTTGAAAGTGCTGTGAAAGGTGCAAAAGGATATAAGGACTATCATAAATTATTGTCAAATAAAAATATTGATGCTGTACTTATTGCAACTCCTCAACATCTACATTATGAAATGGCTATTGATGCACTAGAAGCTGGAAAAGACATTATTTGTGAGAAAACATTGACGCTTAATACTCAAGATGCCTTGAAGTTATATAAAGCAGTTAAAAGTTCAAATTCAGTATTCCAAGTTGGATATCAATGGCAAAGTAGTCCACTATTTAATAAAATTAAGAAGATAATTGAAAGTGGAGATCTTGGGAAAATAACGCATATACGATGCAATTATAACAGAAATGGAAATTGGAGAACACCTGTAAAAAAGCCTGAAATGGAAAAATTAATAAATTGGAGAATGTACAGAGAATTTTCAGGTGGATTAACTGCCGAACTATGTTCTCATCATATTAATGTTGTTAATTGGTTTTTAAATGATCTTCCTTCAAGAATTACCGGAGTTGGCGGAATAGATTATTGGAAGGATGGACGTGAAACATATGATAATGTGAATTTAATATTTGAATACAGTGATGGTGTCAAAGCAACTTTCCAATCAGGTACAACTAATGCATATGAGGACGTAAAGATGATATTTATGGGAACTGAAGGAACAATATTGATTCAAAAGGAAGAAGGACAAACCGCACATTTTTATAGTGAAAAAACAAGAGTATCCCAAATATTGGAAGAACAGGAAAATTCTGGCATTGATGCAATATCAAGTGCCACTCAAAAAGCGTGGATCAAAGGTGAAGGGATTCCAATAACTGTTGAGAACAACACACTTGATGATTTAGAAACAACTCGAGCTATGTTTATGGACTTTGCAAATTCAGTTCATGAACGAAAAGAACCTATATCGAATATTGAAAATGGTAAAAATGTGGCCATTGCTGTTGATTTATCAATTAAGGCAATGGATACAGGAATTGCTCAATTGTGGAAACCGGAATATTAAAAAAAACATAATTAATAAACAGGATGTAAAATGAAAATTAAAAAGATAGTACACTACACATTACTCGTAATGATTTTATTAATATTATCATGTACAAAGAGTACTGAATGGAAACCGAGCACTGACTGGGGCCATTGGAGATTAGGACAACGTTCAGATGAACAATTCTTACAAAAAAATAAAATGACTGTCACTTTTGGAAGTGGCGCTCCAAATTTTGACGGCGTTACTAGAGATGAATTTGATATTTCAATGGAAAATGCTAAAAAATTTAATGATAAATATCACGATAATGGTTATATCGTTTTACGCTATTTATCTACATCATTAAATGGTGACACAAAAACTAATCTTGATATCCCACTCGACACCCAACTCGATTTATTAGAATTTTACAATAGTAGCTGGCTTGATTATGAAGATTATATAGGTCCAAAACCAAATGAAGATCCAACAACTTGGATTACCAGACGTCCAGATGGTACATTCCCTTTCTATAGATACGCACCGTATGGTAGAACACCCGATGAAGGCTTTGAAACATGGGGTTGTCCAAATAATCCAGATTACGTCCGTATGATGAAAGGAAGAATCAGGGCTCAGGCAGAAACTGGAATAGACGGCTCATATATTGATTGGACTCAAATAGCTGGAGAAACATGCTATTGTAATTACACCAAGGAAGCCTTTGAAAAATACCTAGATTCATATTTGCCCATTGAATCGGCAAAAAGTAAGTACGGTGTATCTGATTACTCAAGAATTCAACTACCACAAAAATATGGCGACGATTTTTGGATGGAATGGTTGAAATTCCGAGGCAATTCCGTTGCTGAATTCCACAAAACAATGCGCACTGCGGCTCGTGAAGTGAATCCCAATTTTATGGTTAGTGGAAATGTATTTGGTGGTTTTGGATATGGTCCAATTGCATATGATGCAGCAGGAAATATGGAAATGTTAGCTAAAGATGGTTATGATGACTTTATCTATTCAGAGATGCAAGAGTACTTAGATAGTGCACCACGTAAAAATGATAATGGTGTACGAATTACAAATTCACCCGCAATAAAGTTTCTAAGCGCTGCATCTCATGGAAAACCAGTCATTATCTATGCAACTGAGATTACAAAACCAATTTTTCCAGATACAAGTGAGTCGACTTTAAGTTTAATGTCACAAATAAACATTGCAGAAGCAGCGGCTAATCATGCCATCTTTAGAGAAAAACGAGAGACTCCTCCAGGAGCAACTGAGTTTTACAATTTTCTTGCAAAGAATGAAGAACACTTACTAAAAGCTCAACTTACAGCAGATATTGCCGTGATTGCTTCATTAAACCAGTACTTAGCAAATGAATCTAGTTTCGCTTTCTCTACTTCAAGGGTTTTATCAGATAACGGAATAAATCATGTGTTGATCGTTGAAGACGATTTAAATACTAGTTTAAATGAAAAATACCGTATGATCATTTTACCTAATCTAACTCTGCTAGGAATTGAAAAACAAAAAGTGCTAGTTAATTATGTGAATAAGGGCGGAATGCTAGTAATATTAGGGGAATCTGGCACCAAAGATGAATGGAATGTATTAAATGAGGTAATCCCCCTAACTCAGCTATTATCAGACGATAAGTATCCTGTATTAATATCTGTTGAAAAATCTGGTGATGGTATCGTAAGTTTTATTCCAATTCCTAAAAAGGATCATAGATATCTGGTGGAATCAACTAATATGACCAATGCAACAACTTTTGGACCTGCAATGACAGATATATTCCCTGATATTCCTGAAGCATACACGAGAGGTAACATACATCCTGATCTTAAAAACATACTTAATAAAATGGTTGGATTATTAAGGGAAATCAGCAATGATAAATTAACCCAATTAGTAAATTCAAATAAGTTAGTGGAATTAACAACAATGAAAAATGCTAATAGTAACGAAATACTTTTTCACATTGTTAATTATGATGTAACGCTTTCAGGAGAATTAAAAACTAAAAATGATTTAAAATTACAATATGTTGTACCTGAAAAATTTGATGTTGATAATATATTTTACACAGGCGAGTTTGGTGAACTTCGACCGTTAGAGTTTAAAACAAGAGAAGTTAATAATGAAAATATTTTGCAAATAATTTTACCTAGTACAGGTATATATGGATTTGGAGTTATTGAGTTAATAAATCAATCGGAGTAATTATGTGGATTAGATTTATAATATTAATATCATTATTAGTTGGATGCGACAAAAAGCTAGATTTTAAAAATGATAAAATTGAAAAAGTTATTTTTGAGGAAATAGATGAGCCTCTTGCAAATCCAATGAAAGGATTTGTCCCTTGGATAGGCAATAATAATCCCGTATTTGAAGCAAAATTACAAGTTGCAACTTTCCCTTGGAATGATATTGAAGTGAGTAAAGGAGTTTACAATTGGAATAACCTCGAAAAAAATTGGGGTAACATTGTGGAAACCGGTAAGCGAGTTGGATTTAGAATATCAGCGGCAATACCCGGTACAAAAGACCATATTGACATACCACAATATTTGGTTGATGAAGGCGTTGAACTGAGCGAATATTTAATTGACAATAAAGAAGGATTGGCTCCAGACTGGGATAATCCAAAATTTCTGGACTCTCATAAGCGATTAATAAATGCAATAGGTGAGAGATATGATAATGATCCTAGAGTAGCATGGATAGACATTGGATCATATGGTTTCTGGGGCGAATGGCATGTATGGATGAATGAAAGCCTTGCTGCTAATGATCAGACTAAACTAACGATTCTAAATCATTATTTTGATGCATTTCCCACAAAACTGATGGTTATAGCGTTTGATGATGATTTAGCAACTCAAACTGTTATTAACGCTGGTCATGGCGTACGTAATGACTGTTTAGGAACAAAGGAAAGTAACGACTGGTACGAAACAAGTATGAATAATATCGATCCAAATCTTTCAAATCGGATATGGAAAACCAGTATTATTACAGGTGAGTTTTGTGGTTCAAATTATGGAGCAACCGAAGGGACTAGTACTAGGTTTGATCTAAATTACAACTTTATTAAAAAACATCATTGGTCTTTTATTGGATCGGCTGGAGGTGCAATTACTCCAGTTGATAATCAACATCTAGAGGATTTAAATAAACTTCAAAAAACATTAGGTTATAGATTTGTTATAAAAGATTTTATCTATGAGGATAGTATAGATATTGGTTCAACGCTAAACTTTTCAGTTGAAATAGAAAATAAAGGTGTTGCACCCTTTTATTTAAAATGGCCTGTAATAATATATTTGAAGGACAAAGAATCTAGTAATGAGGTTTTAGAAGAACAAAATATTGATATTCGAAGCTGGTTACCTGGTATCAATACAATTTTTGGAAAATTCGAAATACCTGCTAATTTGAATCCTGGAGTTTATGAAATCATGATTGGAATAGTCGATCCTCTAACAAACTCGCCTGGCATTAAATTCGCAAATAAGGGCAATGATGGAAACAATAGATATTTATTAGGCAGAATATCTATTAATTAAATTAATATATAACTAAATATTAAACCCACTAACTACAGGACACACATATGCCTTTGCAATTTATAGATTGGATTTCAATTATTGGATTTTTTGTAATTTCATTGACTATTGGTATTAGTGTGGCAAAACGAGCTGGCGCCAATTCCACCGAGTTTTTCGCCTCTGGACGTAGTATGCCCTGGTGGTTATTAGGTGTGTCAATGGTAGCAACTACTTTTTCGGCAGATACTCCAAATTTAGTAACCGATCTAGTCCGTCAACATGGGGTTTCCGGTAATTGGATGTGGTGGTCTTTTCTATTGACTGGAATGGTTACAGTATTTATATATGCCAAGTTATGGAGACGATCTGAGGTTCTGACTGATATAGAATTTTACGAATTACGTTATAGTGGAAAAACAGCAGCTTTTTTGCGAGGATTTCGTGCGTTGTATTTAGGTGTATTTTTTAATACGGTAATAATGGCGGCGGTATTATTAGCCGCAATTAAAATTGGTGGAGTTATGTTAGGTTTATCTCCATTCCAAACAATATTCTTGGTAACATTAGTTACAGTTATCTATAGTATGCTTGGTGGTTTACGCGGTGTATTAATTACTGATTTTATTCAGTTTTTTATCGCAATGGCAGGTGCAATTTATGCCGCTGTAATTATTGTAAATTTGCCAGAAATAGGCGGATTACAAAATCTACTTTCCCATCCCAATGTACAAGGCAAGATATCTCTATTACCTGATTTTACCGATACAAACACACTAATGATGGTTTTTATAATTCCCATTGCTGTCCAGTGGTGGAGTGTATGGTATCCTGGTGCAGAACCAGGTGGCGGTGGGTATATCGCCCAACGAATGCTCGCTGCAAAAGATGAAAAAAATGCAATGGGAGCAACTTTATTTTTTAATTTAGCTCATTATGCACTTAGACCTTGGCCTTGGATTCTAGTAGCATTAGCATCACTTGTTGTTTTTCCAGACGTAGAATCATTGGTGGCACAATTCCCAAATATTGATCCAAGGATCATAAAAAATGATTTAGCATATTCTGCAATGTTAGTTTATTTACCAGCTGGTGTATTAGGGATTGTTGTTGCTTCTCTAATTGCAGCTGTTATGTCAACGATATCTACGCACCTAAATTGGGGTGCATCTTATGTAGTCAACGATTTTTACATGCGCTTTGTCAAGAAGAATCCAAGTGATAAAGAACAAGTTTTTGTAGGACGTGCAACAATACTAATATTGATGATTTTAGCATCTGTGTTAGCACTATTGCTAAGTAATGCGTTGCAAGCATTTCATATTCTGCTTCAAATTGGTGCTGGGACAGGACTATTGTTCTTATTACGTTGGTTTTGGTGGCGGATAAACGCCACAAGCGAAATCGCAGCTATGGTGATTTCCTTTTTTGTTGCAATATATTTTGAAATTATTCATACCAAATTAGGATTTACCGAGATTATTGAGTGGAAAAAATTGATATTTGGAGTTGCAATTACAACAATTGGATGGATAACAGTGACGTTATTTACAAAACCAACTGACCAGGAGACATTGTTTAACTTTTATAAAATAATTAATCCGGGTGGGCCAGGATGGAAAAAAATATTACTTATAGCAAAACGATCAGGAGAAGATGTAGACAATTTAATTAATCAGAAATGGGATATGCCTTCAAGTTTGCTTGGAGTATTTTTGGGTTTGGTAATGATTTATAATGGACTATTCTCTATCGGATTTTGGTTATATGGCAATTTAATACCTGCAATTATTACCTCTGTATTTTCAATATTATCTACATTTATACTCATTAAAATGTGGTCTAAGTTTCGTGTAACTTAGCCTGTTATTACTTAGTACATAATATCAGTATTTTATTGAATATGAATACAAAAAATACATGTGCGTTAATATTAGCAGCTGGGAAAGGAACCAGAATGGGTTCATCAGTTACCAAAGTATTAAACACGATATTAGATAAATCAATAATTGAATATGTAGTGGATGCAGTTGATCTGGAATGCATTGATAGAATTGGAATAGTAGTTAGTCCACACAATATAAAACATATTAATAAAGTTCTAAAGAATCGAGTAGACTATATAATACAAAAAGAACCTAGAGGGACAGGCCACGCCGTACTTGCAGCGGAAAAATGGCTAAATAAATTTGAAGGTAGTGTAGTTGTACTAGTTGGAGATGCCCCTTTTATAAAAAAAACCACAATTCTGAAATTAGTAGAAAAACAACAAACAAATAATAGCGCGGTTTGTTTTTTATCTACTATTTTTAAGGAACCTCCGCCTTGGGGACGGGTAATTCGTGACAAATCAAATAATGTAATTAAAATTGTTGAAGAATTTGATGCAACTGTTGATGAAAAGAAAATTAAGGAGGTAAGTTCATCGCACTACTGTTTTAATTGGAATAAGTTAAAAAATGCTTTGCACAATATAGGAAATACGAATAGACAAGGAGAATATTATTTACCCGATGCAATAAATTTATTTGCCTTAAATGGATATGATATACAAACCATAACGACTACTAATACGTTATTAGGATATGGAATTAACACATTAGAAGACTTGAAGTTTGTGAAAGATGAAATGGCGAAAGGTAATTTCAAGCATGAATAATTTCACTGCACCAGGTAGAATTTGTTTGTTTGGAGAACATCAGGATTATTTAAAATTACCTGTTATAACAGCTGCCATAGATTTATATATTAAAATAACTGGTAAAAAACGAAATGACAATAAATTTATTATTGATTTACCTGATATAAATGATAAAATAGAATTTAATATTCCAAGAGATCAATCCGAACTAACGTATCACAATGATAGAGATTATATTAGAAGTGTATTTAATCTTTTATTGAGAAACGGTGCTAATTTTGATCGTGGATGGGATTGTGAAATAAGAGGCAATATTCCAATCAATTCTGGTACGGCCTCTTCATCCGCTCTTTGTGTAGCCTGGACTAAATTTCTTTTGAATGTAAATTCATCAAAAAAGGAAAAATATAGTGATAAAAAATTTATTGGTAGCATTGCATATTTAGCTGAAGTTGAAGAATTTGGTGAGCCAGGGGGGATGATGGATCACTATGCAAGCGCATTAGGAGGGATTTTATATCAAGATTTTGAAAAGGATATTTTTCTCAAATCTTCAAATTTAAAGATGGGAACATTTGTTCTCGGAGACTCTCTTGAACCAAAAAATACACTTCAAATACTACATCGAGTAAAATATGTAATACTTGAAGTGATAACCAAAATTAAACAATTAAACTCATCATTTAATATTAAAGATATATCGCTGAATGAAATTAAAGATTACAAATCTATTTTAACCAATTCTCAGTTTAGAGTTATAGAAGGTACAATCATTAATAGAGATATTACTGTAAAAGCCCAAGCTCTTTTAAATGATGAAAATTTTAATCCGGAATTATTTAAAAAATTACTAAATGATCATCAATATATATTATCAGAATATCTGCATATAAGTACTCCCAAAATAGATAAAATGCTAAGCATAGCAGATAAGAATGGTGCTTATGGTGGTAAGATTAACGGATCTGGAGGTGGAGGTTGTATGTTTGTATATGCACCTGAAAATTCAAGTAAGATTGCTAAAGCAATTGAAGATGTTGGTGGAAAAGCCTATATTGTTAATGTAATATAGTATTTATATAATACCGTTAATTATATTACAAAAATTAGTTTGCCTATTCAAAATAACGTACTTTATCAAGCATATTCCATGCTCCTCTAGTAAAATCTGGTATAATGACAGGAATACTGTTATTTTCAACTGAACGCCGTGAAAGTTCGATTATTGAAGACCATTCAGCTGCATCATATACATCTTGATCTAACGGTAGTCCATTCCTTAGACAATAAATTAAACGATAATCCATTATAAAATCCATACCACCATGCCCGCCGACTTCTTTAGCTTTTTTTTCAATATTTTTAACAATTGGATGAGCATACTCTAATAGTAAGGAATCAAGTTCTGCTTCAGAAACGAAACTATGAGCATTTTTAATATACCGTATTCCTGATGAGTCAAGCTCTACGTCTGGTAAAGAAACCGTATTTTTATCATAAATTATCTCAAGTGCGATACGTTCTTTTGGGTATTTTTGTGCGAATCCTTTTGTACCACTTATAGTATGCAAACGACTATAAGGTCTAGGACTAGTTACATCATGTTGCAACATAATAGTTTTACCTTTTTCTGTTTTTATTAAAGTAGTATTCATATCTCCTTTTTTATATTCTCTTTTTGCGAAATCAGAATCTTCACCAAATTTATTCTTAGCATACTCTGTCATTCCAAATTGATTAGTAGACATCGAAACTAAATAATTCATTTTATCTCCTCGATGAATATTTAATAAATGACTAACTGGTCCTAAACCATGAGTAGGATAGGTATTCCCGTCTGATTTTTCAAGATGTTTTAATCTCCACATATTCCAGTATCCATCTAAATCAAAATTTAACCATCTTAAATCATGTATATAAGCTCCTTCAGCATGTACAATATCCCCAAATAATCCTTTTTGCGCCATATTGAGTGTCGTTATCTCAAAAAAATCATAGATACAATTCTCTAATTGAATACAATGTTTACGTGTTTTTTCAGCAGTATTAACTAATTGCCAACATTCGTCAACAGTTAAGGCAGCTGGAACTTCAGTCGCTACATGTTTGCCATTTTCCATTGCATAAACAGCTATTGGTGTATGTAAATCCCAATGTGTGCAAACATAAATTAAATCAATATCATCTCTTTCACAGATAAGTTTCCAATCTTCTACACCTGTATAAGTATCAGGGGCAGGATGTCCTTTATCTATTAAAAATCGTTTATTTTTTTCTACATTCTCTGGTACAACATCACAAATTGCTACTATCTGTACTCCATCAATAAAAGTATATCGTTTGATAGCTTCAGTTCCTCTTGAACCAAGACCAATAAATCCAATTCGTACAGTATCAATTGGTTCAGTTGCTAATTCTAATACATTAAATTGTCCAGATTGTCTTGGTAAAACCGGATTCAGCTCTATTGGTTTGAATGAAGTAGATTCGCACGAATTTGGTTTAGGACTGGTTGTACAAGAAACGACTAAAAAGATTGATAGAATAAATTGAATGATTAATATATATCTTAGAATGAAAATTTTGTTTTTCATTTGAATTTCCCTTTAGTTAATTGCAGTATAAAAATGAACTTTAATGTTGCCAAATAAATTATTGTAAAGCTATCTCTTAAATTACAAACCATAGCAGAAGAATCCCAATCTGAATGAATAAAATTGCTAACAATATTAGATAAAAATTAATTATTTAATAAGTAATAATATTGTTTCTTATTCCATTGGTTAGAGATTAGATTTAAAGTAAATATATGAAAATATTTAGAATACTTAAAATAAACCTCTTAGTAATATTCATTTCAGGAGGTAATGCTTTTGCTCATGTTAATTTAGTCTATCCTGAGGGTGGTGAATCCTTTGTAGGAGGAGAATCAATTACGATTAAATGGTCTATTCTTATAGATCATGGCGATAATGATTGGGATCTTTCTTTTTCAAATGATGGTGGAGTGAGTTGGGTATCAATTGTATTAAATTTACCTAAAGCACGAAATACATATTCGTGGAAATTACCAAATATCTCGACTACTACAGCTATCATACGAATTGTGCAAGATAACAATGGAACTGATTATGAAGATCAAAGTTCGGAATTTGAAATTAGTTCGTTAGGTATTGATGAAATATCAGATATATCGATAAATTATAATCTAGAACAAAACTTTCCTAATCCCTTTAATTCTTCTACTACAATAGTATATAACTTAGAAAAACCGTCGACTGTAAGTCTAAATATATACGATCTAAGAGGTTCAGAGGTTGTGCAATTAGATTATGGACATAGAAATGAAGGTAGATATGAAGTAGAATGGGATGGGCTAGATAAATTGGGAAACCCCGTATCAGGTGGTACCTATATTTATAAGTTGCAAGTTGGAAGTTTTGTCCAGAATAAAAAAATGATACTGTTAAAATAGAGATTTTTCACAATCTATTCCTGCAAATAGTATCAGTATATTGATACTTATCAGAAAACTTTTATTTAGTATTTGATTTTCATAATTATATAAAAACTAATTGAGATTACCATCGTTTTTATAATAGATTCCTTTAATAATAATCCAAGAATTAGTAATATAAAATATGAAAAATATTATCCTTACAATCAATGAAAACAAATTAACAGTATTAGTTGATCCTGCGATGAAACTATT
>JBHPEE010000038.1:0-17139 GCA_042577295.1 Fidelibacterota bacterium
AACTTTTGATACTTTATTGATTTATGGTTCTCGTCAAAATATAGATCGTATCTCCGAATCGGATGGATTTATCGTACTAGACGAAATTGATACTCAGTTGAAAAAACATAGGTTGTGGTGGTTAGGAATTGTTGTAATCCTAACGGTAGTATGTTTATCTGCGCTAAGTGTATTACCAATTCTTACCGGGACGCTTATTGGCGCTACAATCTTACTAATATTCCGAGTTTTATCACCGAATGAGGCATATAATTCAATTCACTGGCATGTTATTGTTTTTATTGCTGCATTAATTCCATTAGGACAGATAATCCAAACTAGTGGTACAGCCGAATGGATAGGCAACTCTATCTATTCATTAGCAGATGTATTCCCTGAATCTTATAAACCATTGGCATTACTAAGTTTGATTTATTTAATAACGATAATATTAACTGAGGTTTCATCAAACGCTGCAACCGCGATATTAATGACGCCGATTGCATTTGTTGTATCAGCAAAGATTGGCCTAGATCCCCGACCATTCATCTTTGCTATTTGTTTCGCTGCTTCCGCATCATTTATCACCCCGATTGGTTATCAAACAAATTTAATGGTGTATGGACCCGGCGGATACAAATTTACCGACTATATGAAAGTTGGATTTCCTTTAGCATTAATATTTTGGATTTTGGCAACATTACTCATTCCTGTGTTTTGGCCGTTTCAAGCCGTCGGATAATTTGGCATAAGAATAACTTGTAACTTTTGTAACGCTATTCCATCAAAAAGACAAACATAATAAATATAGGATTTACAAATGAGTGATAACAAAAATTTAAATACATTTACAGACGCCAATTGGGGCGACGAAGTTGGTAAAAGTACGCAATTAACTATAGTTGATGTATGGGCACCTTGGTGTGGACCTTGCAGAATTATCGGACCTGTAATTGAAGAACTTGCAAATGATTATGCAGGTAAAATCAAGGTTGGAAAATTAAATGCTGATGAAAATACGAAAGCTCATCAATTAGGAGTTTCAGGAATACCAACTATATTATTCTTGAGAGATGGTAAAGAAATAGATAGAGTAGTTGGTGCAGTTCCTAAACAAATGTTAGTTGAAAAAATTGAATCTCACATGGCAGGTCAAGCACAGGCATAATTGTAAGCTGAAATTTCCATAAATTGACTAATACAGAATCAGAAAGTGCTCTTATTTCTAATGCACAAGAGGGAGATAAGAAGGCAATATCTCTTTTAGTAAGTACTTATTCATCTCGTATATATGCTATTGCTTTCCGATTAATGCAAAATGAAGAAGATGCTGAAGATGTGTTGCAGGAAACATTTATCATTATGTTGAATAAACTAAATACATTTGAAGGTAAGTCTTCATTATATACATGGCTATATCGGGTTGCGACAAATGTTGCATTAGGAAAATTACGGAAGAAAAAGAATATTGATGATTTCAGATCATACAATAATATAGAATTTGAAAATATTTCATCGTTACAGATTGCAGATTGGCCGGATCATTTAGAGGAAAAATTTGATACTGAAGAGTTTCGTAAATGTCTTGAGAAAGCTATGGATGAATTACCTGATCATTATCGCACTGTTTTTATACTACGCGATTTGGAAGGCCATTCAACTAGGAACACTGCAAAAATTTTAGAGATTAGCGAAGCCAATGTAAAAGTAAGATTAATGCGAGCAAGATTATATTTACGTGATCAATTGGCATATCATTTAAAATGTGTGAATAGAGGTGATTATGGTAAAACATAATAAAAGGTTAACTGATATCTTAAATAATAAATTGAGCGAAGATATCGACAATAATATAGTTCAGGAAATAGCTGATTATATTAAAAAATGTGAAGATTGTAAAATGGATGTTGATACTATTCAACAAACTATAAAATTAGCAAGGACCGGAGATTTTGAAGTATTAATACCTCCAGGCGTATCTAAAAGGTTATTTAAAGTATTAGGATTAGATGAGGAATGATTTACGGGAACATTTATATTGAAGATTTAGTGAATGAGCATCCAGAAGTAATTTCTCCTTTAGCTGAACTTGGAATTGTTTGTATTGCCTGTGGTGAGCCGGTTTGGGGAACATTAGAAGAATTAGTGAATAAGAAAGGATTAAGTAATCTAGATGAAATTCTTGAAAAACTCAATAAAATAATAGATAATAATGAAAATTCGCAGCTTGCTTAACAAAACCTTTATTAAAAAAATCAGTCTTAGGATAATACTGGGAGGGGCTGTCGGATTTACTTATTATTATTTTATTGGATGTAAAAGTGGTACTTGTGCTATCACTAGTAGTCCGGTAAATAGTACTTTGTATGGGGTGTTTCTAGGGGCTTTATGGACATTTTCAACCAAGAATAAGGTAATAGAATAATGAATTACGGTTATAAACGGCAGATTAATCAAACGTTTGATCATACTGAAGAAAGTTTACGTAAAACTTTAACCGAAGAGGGTTTTGGAGTAATAACAGAAATCGATGTAAAAAATATTTTTAAACAAAAACTGAATAGTGATTATAAAAAATATAAAATATTAGGTGTTTGTGAACCACATACAGCTTACAAAGCTTTATCAATTGATGAGCAAATCGGACTTTTATTACCGTGTAATATTGTCATTTGGGAGAATGAAGATAAAACAACCTCAGTTGCTGCCATTAATTCGTCAGTGCAATTAGCTATAGCCGGAATTAGCAAATTAACAGAATATGCAGATCAGATTAACCAAAAACTAAGAACAGCAGTGGATAAAATATGAATGATGCTCTAACAATCATCATCATTTTTGCAGCATGGTTATTTATTACTAAAATTTTATTTCCCAAGATGGGAGTGCCCACCTGAGGTGTGCCATACTATTCTCAGTGTGAGGATGATAAAGAGGAGAAAGAATAATGCCGATGTATGATTATCACTGTAAAAACTGCGATGAAGTTTTTGAAGAATTAGTGTTTTCCAGTACGACGCTGGATGAAGAAATAAAATGTCCTAAATGTGGTCAGAATAAATCCGATCGTTTGTTTTCTGCGCCAATGATTTCTACAGGTGGCTCTTCAAATACCGGGTCGACATCAACAAGTAGAGGATGCGGTTCCTCGGGTTTCTCCTGAGCATAGATTAGGTTCTACGGTCGTAGAAATAAATATTAAGCTGTTAAATTAGACGCAGATAATCTGTATATTTATCATTTTATGAAACTGATAAAACCAAAAGAATCTCGCCTAAAACCATTTTCCGAAAATCCAAAAAAAGCTTTATGGACTTTGGCCATACCAATTTTGACTGGGATGTCAATCCAAACAATTTATACTACAGTTGACATGATATATATTGGCAGATTGGGAGGAGAAGCGATAGCATCCATCGCCTTCAATATGCCACTCTTATTCTTTGTGCTCGGTTTAAGTATGGGACTAGGATCAGGTGTGACTGCTTCAATTGCTCGTTTTATTGGTGCTAACGATAAAATGAATGCTGACAATGGTGCAGAGCATGCTTTGCTAATCGCATCGATAATTAGCGTAATTATGGTTATTATAGGTGTTTTATTTGGAAAACAAATGTTGGCAATACTGGGCGCACCTCCCGAAATAATTAATATGTCTTGGTCATATCTTAGGATTATATCAATCGGATTGTTTTTCATGGTATTCTCAGGATTCTTCCGATCGATTTTAGCTGGCGAAGGTGACATGAAAACGCCTATGATAATAACAGCAATCGGAACAATATTAAATATAATATTAGATCCAATTTTTATTTTTGTCCTCGGTTTTGGTGTGCCAGGAGCGGCAATAGCAACCGTAATTAGTCAAGCAACGGTATTTGCTATATTTATATATTTATTTTTGATAAAAAAAAATACATATATCACATTTCGATTAAGAGATTTTTCGTTTTCAAAATATATTATATTTGACATGATGAGAGTTGGCGTCCCTGCTTCCATGGCGATGATAATCATGTCGGTTGGACAAGCTGTATTTAATAAAATATTGGTTAGCTACTCTGCGTTTTCAGTAGCTGCTTATCAAATTGGTGGTAGAATCGATGTAGTAATATTCTTGCCAATCATGGCAATCGCTACAGCGATGACTACGTTAGTTGGCATGTTTTACGGTGCCAAAGATTTTGAAAACGTAAAATTAATCATTAGATATGGCATGTTGCGCTCCATATTTATAACTACAATTAGTTCAACTACAATATTTGTATTAGCCCCTCTTATCGTAAAAGTATTTTCTAATGAATTGGAAATTCAGCAAATAGCTGTTACATACTTAAGATTAATAGTTTTTATTTATCCATTGGTATCATTCGCTATGACAAGCGGAAGAGTTATGCAGGGATTAGGTATGGGAATGCCTATGTTGGTAACCTCTACAATTCGTGTTCTTGGTGTGTCAGTACCGCTAGCATTGATTTTTAATTATATACTCAATAAACCGATTGAATGGATGTGGTACGCTATGATGACGTCAACAATAGTCGCAACTGTTACTGCAGTAATTTGGTTAAGATATGCGCTAAAGCGACGAATGATTAGTATATAAATTTATTTAATAAAACGATTTATAGAATATACAGTTGTGGTAGCTAAAATGATCTTTATTATTGCGCTAGGGATGTATGGATATAAACCAATTGATAATGCCGTTCCAAATCCGGCTGTGGCTGCTAACCAACTAATTCCGAAAATAAAAATAACTGAAGTACCAATAGTCATTGTAAGAAAAGTAGAAGTAAAGCTATTTATCTGACCTTGTTCGGATATGTATCCAACTAAATAAACTGCAGGAATGAATCCAATTAAATAACCACCCGTCGGTCCCAGTAAATACAAGAAGCCCATGGTTCCGCCTGCGAATACAGGTAATCCAATCAGTCCTTCAGAGATATACATTATAACACTAAGTGTTCCAATTCGGCTTCCGAGTATAACTCCTAAAAATAAAATACCAAAAGTTTGGCCGGTAATTGGCACCGGACTAAATGGTACAGGAATTGACAATCGTGCTAAAACTGCTAATAGTAAAGACCCGGCAAAAGCTATACTTATTGTAACTGCCACTGATTGATATTTCGTACGAGTTTCGATTTTATTTGTTATTAACATATTGTCACTTTCGTTTTATTAACCCTTAATAATAATATTTATTATTAATAAAAATGTAGACATTTTATACCTTTTTAGCTGCTACAAAATTAAGAAACCATTCCGGTACAATTTTAATTAATGGAATAACGAACCGCCACTGCCAAGGAGCAACATAGGTTTTTTTCTTTTTCTTAATAGCATTTACCATTTTTTTTGCGAACACATCAACGTCCATTAAAAACGGCATGTTGTATTTATGGCTATTTGTCATGTCAGTATCAATAAATCCCGGACAGATTGTAGTAAAACTAATGCCGTCATTCACAAATGATGACCGCCAACTATTAGCCATAAACCGCACTGCAGACTTAGATGCGGAATAGCCGCTCCGTCCCGGTAATCCACGGAATCCAGCAATTGAGCTCACAACTACAATTCGACCACCGGATTTTTTTTTAATCATCGTTGGTATGGCAGGAAGGACAGTATTGGTAACACCTAAAATATTTGTTGATAGCATTCGATTTATTTCATCGGAATTACCGTTTTTCAGTTCGACATTTCCACTAATTCCCGCATTGGCGATTACAATGTCGATACCGCCGGATTCACTGATAAAATTAACAATTGCAGTTTTTGTTTCAGATTGATTGCATACATCAATTTCATAAATAATCGGTTTACCGCCTAACTCTTCACATTTTGCGAATACTTTTTCTAATCGTTCTTTTCGGCGGGCTGCCAAACCAATAGTAGCTCCTTGTTTAGCATATTCATAAGCGACATATTCACCTATTCCGCTACTTGCGCCCGTAATAAAGACATTTTCACTCATTATAATTCCTATAATTTATTTATAGACTCTTCGAATGACACTGTTAAACCAGCTTAAAGGGATTAATTTTCTTAAATTTAGAAATACTTTTGCATCTCCACCTGATGGATAATATTGTTTCCAATTAGTACTAGTTGCAGCTTGATATATTACTTTAGCAGTCTTAATCGGTTTATTTCCTTTTGAAACGAACTTATCATTAACTGCGTGGATTTTCTTCATATATTCATTGTAGTCAGTTAATCCTTCTTTTTTCGGTGAGCGCAGTGTGGCAGCAACATTCCATCCTTTTCCTTGAAAATATTTGGTGGTTTCTCTGCCGATTCCGCTAGATGTATCAGTAATTAGTATTGTTTTCGACATCGCTTTTACCTTATATATCTTTATTATTGACTAGAATCTAATTTCACTATAGTTTTTTTCCAAATCCACGCAAATCCAAGAATTGAGAAAATTATTAATAATAATCCGCTCCCCCAATTCCCGAATATAAGGTTACCTATAGCGAAAGTTGCTCCATAAATAAATGCAATACCTGCAATCCAATTTGGCAAGAATCCCTTTAATACGTTGCCTTTAGTTCGTGGAATATCTTTGGCAATTTTTCCCCACCATCCGCCGGGTTGCACGCGACGATAAAACTCCTTAAGCGTTGATTCTTTTTCGGGCTTAGTTATAAAAGTAACCGTCAGCCATACCAAGATAGCAATTGGAACTATTATCAGCAATTTATGATGCATTTGCAATTCAATTCCCAAAATAATTGGAGCCCTACCGAATAATGTGTAAGCTATTCCGGCGTTTACTGTTTGAATACCGGCAATTACTTCAAGGGTAACTGTTATCAGTATTGATGTGATCAGTGCTGAAATTTCCGTCCAGGCATTAATGCGCCACCAAAACCAACGCAGAATTAATACTAATCCGATACCGGCTCCCATTGCAAAAATGAACTCCCAAGCCTTTCCTATACTTTGCATTTTCACAGCAACCAAAGCAGCAAAGATCATCAGAAAAACCGTAAGAATACGACTTACATTAACATAATGTCGTTGTGCTTTGGATTGGTCAGAAAACGATTTCTCCGGCTTAATAAAACGTTTATAAATATCATTTATTAAATACGATGCTCCCCAATTCAAATGAGTATCTATAGTAGACATGAATGCTGCTAAAAATGATACGACCAAGAGTCCCTTCATTCCTGATCCAAGGAATTTTTGCATTACTAACGGATATCCGACCTTATCGCCAAGCGCCCATTCGGAGACATCCGGGAAGGCAACTATTGAAACCATCGCTACCAAAATCCATGGCCAAACACGAAACGCATAATGAGTTAAATTAAACCATAAAGTCGCTAAAAGCGCGTGTTTTTCGTTTTTGGCTGACGACATGCGTTGGATAATATAGCCACCACCATCGGAGTTGTCGCGTGACCACCATAAAATTGTAAGAAAAACTAGGAATTTGGAAAATGGTGATTTCCAAAAATCCATTGTAAAGAAACTTGCGTCCGGTATTGGCGGAATAAATTTCAAGGTATTTGTTGTAACGGTAGTCGCCACTGCGGCATCGGTGGAGGCGGGTAGCAAATCATTTAGTGCTGTTAATAAATTGTCCATTCCGCCCATCGCATTTACTGCGATAACCGCCAAAGCGATCGAACCGAACATCGCAATTCCGAATTGTACAAAATCAGTTACAACAACACCCCAAAAACCGGCAAGCAGCGCATATAACAGAGCGATTGCAACGCAAATCCAAACAGACGTCCAACGGTCGATATTCAGCATTACCGCGGCAACCGATGCCATTGCATTGATGACCCAACCCATTACAATAAAATTGTACAAAATTCCGAAATACGCTGCCTTAAATCCGCGCAGGAAAGCTGCCGGTTTACCGGAATAGCGGATTTCCAATAGTTCATTATCGGTTAACACCCGGGCGCGTCGCCAGAGTCGGGAAAAGAGAAATATGGCTAATAATCCAGCTAAAAGTTGATTCCACCAAAACCAATTTTGCCAAATCCCGGCACCGCGAATAAACTCAGTAATTGCTAATGGAGTATCGGCAGCAAAAGTTGTTGCCACCATCGATGTGCCAACTATCCACCACGGCAGTGTCCGTCCTGATAGAAAATATTCTTCGGTATTTTTACTGGCGCGTTTTGTGAAATACACACCTACACCTATGGAAAATAAGATGTAAACAGCGATTATTGTCCAATCAATAGTGTGTAATGATGTATCCATATTAATTAGTATATTTTCTCGATTTTTGTATTCTTATAGTAGTGTTGAAGAATATTTTCTGTGGAATATCCATTTAATGCCATTCCCAATGCTCCAATTTGGCATAATCCTACGCCATGCCCCCAACCGGCGCCGATAAATTTAAACTCTTCCGGAAATGAATTCCTCTGTATTTTTTGTTCAATTAGAATTGCTGAACTATATAGAAATTGTTTATGCAAAGTATGGCGAATATCATATTCTGAATTCAATAGTATAGATTTATTCCTATCAGATATATCTCTATAATCTATTTCCAATTTTATTATCCGTCCTGATAAACCTCTTTTTAATATTACAAGTTTTTTTATGTATTTCGCATCTAAATCCAATTTTTGATTGATAATTGAAGTTAATTCATTTTGTGAATATTTAATATCCCATCGGTAGTATGAGTCTGAAGTATCTACCTTTCCGAGATGCTTTTGAATATCAGATAGCTTTACATATTTTTCGCTACAAAAGGCGGGAGGTGAGGAATTAATAAAATTCTGAATATTACCTGTCTGAATATTATAATGTGGAAAATCTCGTATACATGAGAGATATGGTATTGGTTGTCCGCTCCAAACATTTTCATATGATTCAGTAATTCCACCACAACATTTTGAATAACGCGTATCACATATTTCATTGCGATAATACAAGACTTGCCCAAAAGTGTTTTGTATTGCCTGGGATGATTTTTCAGGAATATCAGTGACTCCTTGATAGCGTTGGCAGCAGTCGTCGTTACAAACGTCTATATCTAACTTAGGATGATTTACTTTTCGGTTAGCAAGTAACCAGGAGCGTGCTGCAATTGTTTGTACTTCTAACAATACCGGTGGACAATCCGAATTCATCTCTGAAGTGGCGACATAAGGTAGATATTGTTCCAACGGGAGTTCATTAATGACAAATAAATATTCGTTGTGATTTTGAATAATGATTTTCCCCTGTAATTGAATTTGAATTTCACTTTGCCAATGAAAACCTCTACCGGTTGGAACAGAATTTAAAAGTGGAAATGTGTTTTGATTATAATTATCAACTGGTTTAATTATTACTTCATTATATAATTTATCATTAACTAAGATTGATTCGGATTGACATTTTACAATTAATTTTCCAGAAACAGGTACTGAGTTAATATTATATTTTGAAAGTTTTGGAAAATTAATGACTATTTCAGCTTTTTTATCTTCCGGTAATATTATTCCAACCCGAATTTGTGGTTCTTCTATAATTTGATTTGATTTTTTATTCATTAGAATAATTTTGCCAAGCATCTATCCCCGCGCCTAATGCTGGAGCTTCAAGTAATTGGGAAGCAATAATAATTTTGGCATCAAATTTACCATTTTTTAGATAATGTAACTTTGCACGTTCATCCAAAAATTTACTTTTACTAAATAAGCTCGATAAATTATTCAAAAGCGGTTCAACTAAGTATTTCTGTGCTAGTATATTTTGGAATAAATGGCCCAAACGCTGACCAATTACAATTCTATCCAATAATGTATTTTTATAAATATGATTTGAATCAAGCGTTGGTTTATAAGGATTAATGAATGAAAAATTATTTTGCCAACCACTGTTGATGGTACTAATTCTCTCAAATAGTAAATCGGCTAAATTATTATTTACGGTTTGCCAGGTGGCAATTGCTGCTTTATCATTTTTAGCAGCCAGTAATAAAATTTGTTCTAAATAGATTTTATTTTTAATTAATTCAGATTGTGAAACACCAACCAAATCACTATAAATAGATTGTATTCCATTGGCTGAACAGTAAAATTCCATGGACTTGCCGTTTTCGCCAATCATTTCCCATGTTTTAGCGATCCAAGACTTACAATCATTTAAGGGAATCAACTTGCCGTGCAATTTTATTGCATCGGCAACACCGGTTCCACCCCCTAAATAATACGTGTTTCCGATATTATGGAAAGCACCGTTTTGTGCGTATTCTTCACCAATACCGCAATAATCGGCGTCACTACCAAGTTTGGATATCGGTTCTGCTATGGTGATATCAGCTTCTGATAGTCTATGTTCAATTTCTGTTGCAAAATTAGGCATCCGAGGACCGTTTGTCATCGCGACGATACCGCGTTGATCTGCGGTTTTGACACCTGGCATACCGATTCCAATAAGCACATTTTCAGCTTTAGTGAGGTCAACTAAATTAGTTATTGTATCACTAAATGCGTCATAATATGCTTGTGATTGTTTTATTTCAGCAGCGGTAAGGACAATATTATTATTTTGAATTTGTTCCAATTGAATTGGAAGACTAATAGGTATAAAATCAGCTTGAAAATCAGGATAATTATGATATTCTTTTACTGAATATTGTTTCCCAAGTGCGAAACTTTTACCGTTTTCTGAAACCTTAATAATGTGAGCGTTAACCTTGCTAGCACCACCATCAATTCCAATAATAAGTGGTCTATTCTCCATTGTTCATCTTTATTCTACGTTCTAATGCTTGTTTCCGCATCCAATCTTTTGCTTCATCATTACGATTGATTGTATTTTGATCTATCGAGTGGTCGGTACCACCGGAGTGACGAATTACTTCATAAATTGGGTCGTAAATACGCCCAATTTTGTACTTTTCGCTTATCCGCAAAACTATATCATAATCCTCACCGTAATTACGTGCAAATGGGTTTTCATTCATTTCGAAATTTCCGATATCTTTCATAAGTTGGATTGTAATTGCGCGCGGCGCTCCGGCACCGTTGATCCGTAAGAGATTATTACGTCCGTTTTCTTCTGTCCATTCGGAATGTGTAACTACAGGTATATTTTTATCTCTAGCTATCTCACCTGAATCAAGTTTTTGCCAAACTTCGTATGATCCGATTACCATTCCAATTGTAGAATCTGATTCAAATTTTTGAATTATTTTTTCGATAGCATCCGGTTTTAAACGGTCATCAGAATCCAATTGAACATAATATTCTCCCCGTGCGTTATTAACTCCAATATTAAGACAATAACCTATATTATTGATATCAATGGTTATTAATCTAACTTCTAGATAATCAACACAGTATTTATCGCCACCGTTCATATATCTTTTTACTGATTGGTTGGTCGGGTCATCTTCTCCACCATTTACAACTATAATAATTTCTATATCTTGAATAGTCTGTTTTTGAGCGCTTTCAATAGCTTCAATAATAAATTCAGGACGATTATTAACAGGAATTATTATTGAAGCTCTTTTCAAAGGCTTAATTGAAGTTATGGGTCTTTTGTCAAACTTTTGTTTTGGTGATAAATATGCCCCAATCCGCTTTAAGTGAGCAGTTAAAACATTTTCCGCTTCTTTTTGTACGTTTTCATCCGAGAGCAAATAATCAAAAACATTTGTTTTTTCTTTGGACGAGGTAACCTGGTAGAGGGAACCACCCGTTTTATTAGCAATGTGCACAATTTCTGATACTTCTGATAATTTCAATCGTATATCATATAGAAAATGATGTTCTAATTTCTCATCAAAACAACCGACTTGCCCAAGAAATGATTTTCGGAATAAAAACACTTTCCCATAATCTTGATTGTCACGGATTCGTCCAATATGATGTTTTAGTGAATGCACTTCTTCAATTTTTCCATTATTATTCAGTTCATAATCGGCATAGACCATACCCGCTTTCGGATTTCTTCCCATTGTCATTTGCATTAGATCAAGACAGGAGTTTTTTAATTTAACCGGACTATTTTTATCATTAATTAAAAATATATACTGTGAATCAGTTTGCTTTATTTTTTGATTGATTAAATTGAGACAATTTAAATCAGATGCTAATTGGGATAATCTAATAGTTGTTAAAATCGCATTCATAAAATATTTGAAATAAAGAATTATAGAATTAATTATTATTAAATTACCTACAATTCATATCAATTGAAATCAGATATTCATAAACATATGACAATAAAAAACATAATTTATTCAGTAATATCATTTTTGATTACTTTCTCATGTACTCCACCAGGATTAGTGGAAGTCGAAAAACCCTGGGTTGAGCAAACGCTCCAAGAGCTCACATTACGTGAGAAAATTTCCCAAATGATTATTTATTCCATGGATTTGGATTTTCGAAATGATGAAAATGGGCAATGGCAGGAAATTAACCAATTAATAGAAACTGACGGCATTGGGGGAATACATTTGTGGAGTGGGAATGCCGGACTTTCTATCACAATGCTAAATGAATTACAACGTAAATCAAAAGTTCCAATTATTGTAGATATGGATATTGAAAGGGGATTGGGACAGCGTTTTCCTGAGGGAACACAAATTCCGCCGCAAATGGCGATAGTCGCAACCAGCAATCCACAAAATGCCTTTGAAGTGGGGAAAATTGTCGCAATGGAAGCGCGCAGTGTTGGTGTCCATTGGAATTTAGCTCCGGTAGTTGATGTGAATAATAATTCCGATAATCCAATAATAAATACACGCGCTTTCAGCGATACGTCGGATATGGTAGCGGATTATGCTGTGCAATATATTGAAGGTCTTCATGCAGGAGGTATGTTAGCAACTGCCAAGCATTTTCCGGGTCACGGTGATACAAAAACAGATTCGCATAAATCGCTTGCCACAATCCCAAGTGATTCAGCCCGGTTATGGTCGGTAGAATTAGCCCCCTACAAAAAGGTAATCGAAGTCGGAGTCGATGCCGTAATGGTTTCACATTTGATAGCACCCGATTTCCAACCAAATAGCAATACGCCGGCTACTTTATCAAAATTTTGGATTCAAGATATTCTCCGAGGAAAACTAGGGTTTACGGGTGCGGTTGTAACCGATGCGATGGACATGGGCGGAATTACCAACGGATTCTCATTCGACTATGCTTTTATTAATGTAATTAATGCTGGATGTAATATAATTATCCAAAAGCATAACTATCGCAAAGCGATTGATGTCATCGAAAATGCGGTTAATAACGGAATTATATCTATTGATCGAATTAATGAATCCGCACTACAAATGTTGAAATTGAAAGAGAAGTCAGGATTGCATCTATCAAAAAAAATAGATTTTAAAACTATGCAAAGAAATTTGGGACTGGCAACATCGCATCACATTGCGGTAAAAATTGCACAAGAATCAATTACTCTTGTAAAAAATGATAGTAATCTTATTCCGGTGAATCACCTAAATAGTAATCAGATTTATGTGATAGATATTTATGGGAGCAATTTTAATCATAACCAATCTATAGCAACAAAGACTTTTATTAAAAATCTAATCAACGTCAATTCGTATGTAATTGATGAAACAGATAATTTTGATTATTTGAAAATAATTACCAATAAAATAAAAGAAAATAGTACGGTTATCATTAATGTTTTTGCAAAGCCACGCGCAGGGAAAGGGACTGTTATGTTAAATGAAAATCAGACTACTTTTATAAAAATACTGTCGGAAAAGATAAAAAATACAGTTATGATCAGTTATGGAAACCCTTATATTGTTAGGGATTTTCCAAATATACCTACTTACCTCTGTGCATGGGAAAATCAGATTGATTTACAAGAAGCAGGAGCTAGGGCAATATTAGGCGCTAATGGTGTTAACGGCAAATTGCCGATTAGTATTCCGGATGTTGCCAAACGTGGTGCAGGAATTAATTTAGATCAATCTCTGAAATATTCACAAAAATTAGAGGTTAATGATAGTAATATATTACAAACGGTTATGCCTTATGAAGTCGGTGCAGAAATTGAAAATCTATCGAAAATATTGAATGAAGCGGTTGCTGATTCAGCATTTCCGGGTGGTGTGTTATTAGCTGCCAAAGATGGCAAGATATTTATACATGAAGCGTTTGGATATCACACTTATGCCAAAGAAAAACTAACTGGACGTGGGAATATTTTTGATTTGGCATCGGTTACAAAAGTAATATCAACAACCTCAGCAATTATGAAATTGTATGATGAGGGTAAAATTAATTTAGATGATACTGTGGAAAAATACATTCCTGAATTTGTAGATGAAGAGTTAGAAGCCTCGAGAATCCGTAAACAAGTTACGATCAAACATCTGTTGACCCACACTTCGGGGTTACCACCCTTTAAATTGTTTTATGAAATTGAAGGTGATTGTGCAACTCGCATCGATTCTGTATATAAAACAAAATTAGATTCTAACCCCGGCGAAAAGATGGTTTACTCAGATATTGGATTTATATTGCTCGGTAAAATAATTGAAAAAGTTTCCGATAAATCGTTAGATCGATTTGTTGAAGATGAAATTTTTATACCGTTAGGAATGTTGGATACTTATTATAATCCATCTAAGAAGAAATTAAATCGTATAGTACCGACGGAATACAATCAGACCGAAGGAGAATTCATACACGGTTATGTCCATGATGAAAATGTATATAGTATAGGTGGTGTTGCAGGACAAGCCGGACTTTTTTCCACCGCCGATGATTTGGCAATTTTCTGCCAAATGTTGTTGAATGGTGGTAAATATGAAAGTGAAAAAATATTTAGTTCAGAAATAGTAGATTTGTTCACCAAACCAATCAATCCTAATGATAATAGTCGCTGCTTGGGTTGGAATAATCCAAATGATGCATCTTCGGGTGGGGTATATTTATCCGACAGCAGTTTTGGTCATACGGGATTTACCGGAACATCACTTTGGATAGACCCTGAAAATGATATATTTGTGATTCTACTAACGAATGCCGTACATCCAAATCGTGAATGGAAAGATCCAAAATATTATGATTGGCGCCAGCGTATTCATTCTACTGTGTATGAATCATTAGGTTTTACTGATATGAATCCAAATTTAAAATGGCGGAAAAATTGGAATGCTGAATAGATTGTTAAAAATACAAAATATTTTAATTTTAACGATTATTACTTCTTGCAGTGGCGATACAGATAATCAGAAATGGATTGAGTCTCTGCCTAAACCTTGGTTGCTTAACGAAACTGAAGTAACAAACATCTTACCTGAGTTTCAAAAACGATTCCCAAATTTTGAAGAATGTCTCAAAGTAATTGCAATATGGAGGATCGGAACTCCATATGAAGTATTTAAGTTAGGAGAAGAAACCCCACCTGACTCCGATCCGATAATCCGATTGGATGTTTCAGATTGCACCGTACATGTTTTGACAAGTTTATCTATAGCACAAAGTAAAACCTGGGATAAGGCGCGAGAGAATATTGTTAAAATTCATTATAAGATTGATGAGAATGGCAATCAAATTCCAACTTATAAATCTCGCTGGCATTTTACCGCTGATAGAATACTATCAAATCCATATACGGTAAATATTACCAATAAGTTTGTTGATTTCGATGATTTAGAGAATGTCAATCTGACATTAAATGTAAGAGATGACGGTTCTGAATTATTAAAATTAGATTGGTCGAAAAAAGTTCAATTTTCATATATCCCAAACAATAGAATTAATTCGGAATTGTTGGGAAAACTACCACAGGTATGCGGTATTGCATTTGTGCGAAAATCTTATTTCAAGGATGGTTTAGCAATTGAGCATGAGGGAATTTTAATAGATCAAAATGATTTAATTCATGCCTCCTCTGACGCAGGAAAAACGGTAAGAGTAAATTTAATTGACTATTGTTTTAACGGGAGAGAACCGTTCTTTGACGGAATTATGATTTATAAATTTGTGCCAATCGAAAAGTCTAAAACTTGAGACATAAAAAACAATTTTAATCATAAATCAAATATTTATTACGAATTTGTTTAAAATTGTTTAATTCATTTTGATATAAATTCACGATTTCAGAAGGTGTTTTACCTTCTTGAAGTTGCTTATATAAATTATCTGAACCCCAAAGTCTTCCCATAGAATCTTTATTTATTAACAAATTATCAGGATACAGTTTATTGATAGACCACAAAACTGAAACGCCCGTAAGAATTGAATTAAAAACATCTCTATTTGTAATAGAAATATTTACTCCATTACAATTTTGATTTTCAAATTTCGGATATTTAGACATGGTTGCAATAGATACCGGAGTAAATTGAGTTGGTTTAATAATCACTCCCGATAATCTCAGTTCGCTCAACAGATTTATTAGACTCTTTGCATCGATCCAAGGTGCGCCAATTTGTTTAAATGGAGAGTAGGTACCACGACCTTCGCTAACATTTGTTGCTTCAAAAATACAGAGTCCGGGATAAATTATAGCCGTTTCTAAATCCGGTATATTGGGAGAAGGATTCTTCCAAGGTAAGTATGTTTGATCGAAAAAAAGATTTCTATTATAATTCTCCATTGGAATAACCGTTAATTCAGGCAGATGTTCAATCATTTTTTCGCCGACAACCATTTTTGCTAACTCACCAACCGTCATACTATACTGAATTGGAATGGGATACATTCCAATGAATGATTTGAATTTATCATAAAGAATTGGTCCATCAATTTTCCCCCCTATAGGATTTGGACGATCGAGTACCATAACCGGTATATTGGCTTCTCCGGCGGCTTCCATTACTAGTCCCAATGTGCTTATATAAGTATAGAAACGAGCCCCTAGGTCCTGAATATCGTAAATAATTATATCAATATTTGATAACATCTCCTGAGTAGGTTTTTTGGTTTTTCCGTATAAGCTAATTATTGGCGGAGAATTAAGCGATGTTAAATCATTTTTTATATGTTCACCATCAGGAACCATTCCAGTGAAACCATGCTCCGAGGTAAATATTTTAACTAATTGTATGGAATCAAAATTTAACAATCGTGATACGTTTGAATCACCGCTTTTGTCGATTCCTGAATGATTTGTCACTAATGCTATATTTTTATCATAGATTTTATCAATATAGTCCTCTAATAAAACCTCCAATCCGGTTTTTAC
>JBHPEE010000039.1:0-16606 GCA_042577295.1 Fidelibacterota bacterium
CCTTTCAAATATGAAGAAAGAGTGGGAGAAATCACACATCCGTATCCGAATAATTAATATATTTAGGAATAAGTGACTATGATGGGGAATTTCAAAAAACTGCTAATATATTTTGGGATTCCCCTTCTTCTTTTATCCCAAGACAATGATACTTGTATCGCATGTCATGAAGATAACACTCTCACTAAGTCACGTAGAGGAATAGAAGTATCGTTATATGTAACCGATGAACATCTAGAAGGATCACCGCATGAAGGTTTTGATTGTATAGATTGCCATGAAGATCTAGATGGCGTTGAAGATTTTCCTCATAATGAAATTCTAGAATTACCATTTTGTGGAAATTGTCATGAGGATGCTCAGGAAGAATTCATTAATCACTTCTTCGACCCACTAAGGGAAAAGGGTTACACATCCATTCCAACTTGTACTGATTGTCACGGAACGCATTCTGTATCGTGGAAAGGTGAACCCAGGCAAGTATGCGGAATGTGCCACAATAATATACTTGATGATTTCCTTAACTCTGCTCATTGGGGATTATCTAATGAAGATGACAATCTTAATTGTGTGTCGTGCCATTCACCTCATGATAAGTATGAAAGATCGCGATATTCTGAAAACGAATGGAAAATTAAAATTACCGAAGAGTGTAGGGAGTGTCATTCTGAGCAAGTGCAAAACTATGATAATAGTGCTCATTATAAGGAAGTTGTATCAGGTAATCTAAAGGCACCAATTTGTACTGATTGTCATGCCACGCATAGAGTTTTATCTCCACGAGATACTGAAAGTATTGTTTCTGTTGCAAAACTTGACATTGTGTGTATGAACTGCCATGCCGGATATGATGCATCAATTCATCGTCCCCAGGAAAATGATGATCCAAGGCTAGAAACCTGTGTTGTTTGCCATACAGGACACCAAACCGAGATGAAAGGTGACGCAGTGACTACGATATTTGATATCAAACTTGATGAAGTATGTATTAGATGTCACAAAGAAAATATAGTTATTAGAGAAGATCAGGCGCATGGCGCAATACATAGGAAAGAACTTGCCAATGTTGCAAGAGGTGTCGAATCTAATTGCGGGGATTGCCATACATACCATTTTATGGCTCCTGAGCATAAAAAAGATAAAGCATTGGAAAAATCGTGTGCTGATTGCCACGCTGAACAACAGGAACAGTATGAGAATTCGACTCATTATGTTACTCGAGCAAGAGGTCATTTAGAGTCGCCCGGATGTATTGATTGTCATGATGAAAGACGTATCAGTAAAACTGAAGAAAAATTTTTCGGTCATTCTGTAGTTGACTTATGTAGCCGATGTCATGGGGATCGTGATCTAACGATGCGTTTCCAATTAAATCCTGATGTTGTAGAAGGATATGAGACATCTTATCATGGACAAATGTATCAACTTGGATATCAAGGAGAGAAATTCGCTACATGCGTATCATGTCATGATAATCACTCTATCTTACCAAGCAATGATCCGGAATCTACTGTGGGGAAAGATAATATCATTACCACTTGTGCACAATGTCACGATAATGTAAATGATAACTTTGTCCAATATTTACAGCATTATACTCCACATACTAAATCAGAAAACCATGTCTTAAGTTGGATTAATATTTTTATGTTATGGTTGCTTGGGAGTGTGCTTACTGTATTTGGTACTCATACAGTACTTTGGTTAATTAGATTAATGATAAGACGCATTAAACATGGTCCAATTAAAAAGGTAATTAAAACCAAAATGCGAGTTGAGAGGTTTGCCACTTTTGAAAGGATATTGCATTTCTTAATGGCGCTATCATTTTTACTATTAGCAGGGACGGGTCTCCCTTTAAAATATTCTCATTCTGAGATGGCAACTTGGTTGGTTCATAATGTAATTGGATTTGAACAAGCTGCTTTATTACATAGGATTGCAGCATTTACAATGGGATTAGTGTTTTTATCACATTTATCTAAAATTGCTTATAAAGCATTAATTAAAAAAGAAAAGGGAATTTTTAAAGGTACAACAAGCCTAGTGCCACGTTGGCAGGATGTAAAAGATTTCTTTAACCATATGTCTTATTTTGTTGGCATTAAAAAAGAAGAACCTGCTTGGGGTCGTTGGACGTACTGGGAAAAATTTGACTATATTGCTGTGGTTTGGGGTATGATAATTATTGGCTCCTCAGGATTAACATTATGGTTTCCGGAGACATTTTCACAACTATTCCCAGGTTGGATTATAAATGCCGCGCATATTATTCATTCAGAAGAGGCATTATTGGCTACGGGATTTATTTTTATAGTACATTTCTTTAATACACATTTCAGGCCCGGCGCCTTTCCGATGGATGAAGTAATATTTACTGGGTATCTACCCGAAGAAAAGTTTAAAGAAGAAAGATCTTTAGAATTGAAAGATCTTTCAGATGACGATTATAAAGCAAAATTAGTACTACCATTACCAAAGTGGCTCAAGACATTATATTTCATTGTTGGATATATGTTTCTAATTTTAGGAATGATCTTATTAGTTCTAATAATTTTAGGTTCATTTGGATAATAATCAATGAGTAGCATTGGAAAATTGACTAAAATATCACTAATCGTACTTATAAGTGTAATATTGTTAGTATTATTATTGTTTGGGGCAGTAGAATTCACCTCTAAACCGAATTTTTGTTCTTCATGTCATTTTATGGAACCCTATGTGGATGCATGGGAGACTTCTACTCATTCTGATGTTACTTGTACTGATTGTCATTTCCCGCCAGGTATTAAGTCA
Source organism: Fidelibacterota bacterium (assembly GCA_042577295.1). Lineage (GTDB taxonomy): Bacteria > Fidelibacterota > Marinisomatia > Marinisomatales > JAHJCW01 > JAHJCW01. The sequence goes on from JBHPEE010000039.1 coordinate 2,797, forward strand.
AAGTTAAAAGGAAAATTAACAGCAGCCTCTATGGTAGTTAATTATTTTACCGGCGTGTACAAAAAAAGTAAACCTTGGGCGGAAATAGATGATGCAAGCTGTTTACGATCAGGTTGCCACGAAGAACAACAATTAAATGAAAATGTTATCTTTAAACAAGACATTCATTTCAATCACAATTCTCATTTAAATGATCTGCGCCGAAATAAAAAATTACGCTGCACGAGTTGTCATTCGCAAATTGTTCAAGGCGAACATATGACGGTAACCGAGACGACTTGTTTTTTATGTCATTTTAAAGATCAACCCGAAAGCGCACCAATTAATGATTGCAATTGGTGTCATTCAGTACCAATAGCAGAAAATGAGTATGCACCGGGCTATGATCATAGTTTTATAGTAGATAATAAGATTGATTGTCAAAGCTGTCACGGGAAAATGGTTGTTGGAGATGGAGCAGTGTTAGAGAGTAGATGTAATACTTGCCATGCTGAGATCGGAAAAATCGAAAAAATTTCTGATGATGAATTTATCCATAAAATGCATATAACAGATCATAAGATTGAGTGCGAAAGTTGCCATCTCCCAATTCAACATAAATCAGTTGCTCGCACAAAAGATATCTTCCCTGAATGCCAAGGGTGTCATAGTACACCACATCAAGCCCAAATTGATTTATTCTCTGGAACAGGAGGAAAACAAATAGCCAATCACCCAAGTTCGATGTTTTCAGCTGGGTTAAATTGTCAAGCCTGTCATATATATCATGAATCAGAATTAGGCATAACAGGTAAAACTTTGGCTACAGGAAAATCTTGTGAAAAATGTCATGGTCAAGGCTATAGTCGTTTATATGAGAACTGGGAAGAGACCATGAAAGAAAAATTAAATTTGGTAGAACGCAGTTTGGATATAGTAAATGACTTGTTAATTAATGCTAATGAACCTTATACAGAGAATAATAGTGTAACAATTCTTTTAAAAGAAGCACGTTATAATTATCAACTTGTTAACACGGGTAATGTTGTGCATAATGTTGCCTACTCCGACGAGTTACTCCTTCAATCTTATAATATTTTGAATAATATATTACAACTAATAAATTCGGATACGGTGTTACCGTCACTGGAATTATATAATAGTGTTATACCCTCTGACTGTCAAAATTGTCATTATGGACAAGAAGGAATTGAGATTAAAGCCTACGGCGTTACTTTCAGTCATAGTATCCATATAGAAAAAAACCATTTATCGTGTTCTAATTGCCATTCTAATTTGAATAGACATGGGGAAACGATCATGAAGCGAAGTCAATGTCTAGATTGTCACCATTCGCAGGAAGAGGCTGATTGTGAAAAATGTCACCAAATGCAGGCTCATATTTATGATGGTACCATAGAAATATCCGAAGCAATTCTTCCTGACATTATGTTTGAATCTGATGTTGAATGCAAGGACTGCCACGAAGATTATAATGGGGTAGTTTCTAGAGCACAAGCTAGAAACTGTAGTAATTGTCATGAAGAAGAATATGATGACTTAGTTGAAGAATGGCAAGAACGGACTAAAACGAAGATTTCAGCAGTAAAAAATTCTTTATCGAATATAGATTATAATGATATTAATGAAGTAAGTCGTCAAAAGATCAATTTGGTAAGATATGGGATTGAAAAGATAGAAAATGACAAAAGTTTGGGCGTTCATAATATTGAATTGATAACTAATTTGCTAAATCGATATCAAAACATTATTGGTGGGATTTTAGATTAGTTATAATCAAGAATGTTCATCTGTTGTAATATTGAACTCTAAACTCTCAAGTGCCTTACTCAGTTTCGTTTTAAATTAGACCAAAATTTTTATAATTTCACAAAACTTATTGAAATTAGTTATAAGGCATTGGTAGATATGATTGGCAGAAATCAAATTATTTAACCTTCATTAAATCGATTTGAATATAATAAGCGATGAAAAATAAAATATTCTTTTATGGTATTGATAAGCTTGCTATATTTTATATAATTAAACTGTATTGATTTTCACAGTATTTCTGTATTATTGATTGGATAATATTTGTGACTTTTTATGTCGATAATATTGGTTAATAATTTATTAGTTGTGATAAATATTAATTTAAAATATAAATTTTTTCTAACTAAATTGAGGGAGTAAAGAATATTTGGAACCAAAAAAATCACCTACAATTATAGAACGCCGGAAATTTCTTAATATTATATTTAATTTTAGCATATTTGCCTGGCTAGCAGCAATCTTATACCCTGTTATTAAGTATTTAATTCCACCGGCAGTTCAAGAAGTAAGTGTAAATAGTATTACTGTTGGTGAATTGCAGGATTTTCCTATAAACTCATCAAAGATTACTCGGTTTGGTAGAAAACCAATTATTGTAATCCGAAAAACAAATGGCGATTTTAAGGCACTCGCGGCAACCTGTACTCATCTTGACTGCAATGTGCAATATAAATCAGATACAGAACAAATATGGTGTGCTTGCCATAATGGTTTTTATAATCTCGAAGGTAAAAACATTTCTGGCCCTCCACCTAAACCACTAGCACAATATCAAGTTAATATCAGTGAAGATAAAATTATAGTTAGCAAGGGAGATTTATCGTGAAGTTTATTCTCAATTGGCTAAATGATAGATTTGCAATTGATTCTGTTGTTGAATTTGCAAATAAAAAACGTGTACCTGTTTTTTATGGAAGTATGTGGTATTTTCTTGGTGGAATATCATTGTTCCTTTTTATTATACAAGTAATCACAGGGATCTTATTAGTTTTATACTATCAACCTGGGGAGAGCACATCTTTTGAAAGTGTAAAGTTCATTGTTAGTAGGGTTGAATTTGGGTGGCTGATAAGAGAGATACACGCCTGGTCAGCAAACTTATTTATTTTCTTTGTATTCAGTCATATGTTTACGGTATTCTTTGCGAAAGCCTATCGAAAACCACGAGAAATGACATGGTTAACAGGTATGTTTCTTCTATTGTTGAGCTTGGTTTTTGGTTTTTCAGGATATCTATTGCCATGGAATGAGCTTGCATATTTTGCCACAAAAGTCGGCACTGATATCGCGGGTGTTGTACCTTGGGCAGGTGATTTTCTGCTAAAATTGCTAAGATCGGGAGATGAAGTTAGTGGGGCAACATTGACCCGTTTTTATGGTATCCATACAGCAGTTTTACCACTTATCTTTACCGTTTTTTTAGCTATACATCTTGCCCTCATTCAAATTCAAGGCATGAGCGTTCCGGTTGAATTAGAAAAGATACCGGAAGAAAAAAGGAAATCCATACCCTTTTTCCCAGATTTTGTAATGCATGACTTCATTATTTGGATGATTGTTTTGAATATTATTGCATTATTAGCGGTTTTCTTCCCATGGGAGTTGGGAAGTAAAGCAGACCCGTTAGCATCTGCTCCTGCCGGCATAAGACCGGAATGGTATTTTATATTTATGTTTGAAACACTAAAGTTAATTCCTCCTCATGTATGGTTTATTGAAGGTGAATTGTTTGGGATATTAGTCTTTATAGTTGGCGGACTTATTTGGTTCTTTGTACCATTTTTTGACCGTAAAGCAAGTATTGGAGTTCGCTCAAGATTTTGGAGTTATTTCGGCATTGGTTTAATTTGCTATATGGTAGGGATGACAATATGGGGATACATGCAATGAAATTATTAAAATTAACTATCACAATATTTTTTACTTTTGGAATTCTATTTTCAGAAGACTCGTTACCGGATGATGCATGTGTCTCTTGCCATTTGGAAGTGGATGAAGATCTTAATTCATCTGTTATGAGCAATATGCTAAATGATATACATATTCAGGTAGGATTAAGCTGTGCTGATTGTCATGGTGGAAATCCATCCGCATTTGACGATCCCGATGACGCAATGTGGGACAATGATTCGTTTATTGGTAAAATTGACAAGCAAGATCAACCAAAAGTATGTGGTAGTTGTCACAGTAAAACGGTTTATATGCGGAATTATTCAACATCAATCCGAACTGATCAAGTTAGCCAATATTGGACTAGTCGTCATGGTATATTGTTAAAAACAGGTGATACAAAAGTTGCAACATGCGTTAGTTGTCATGGTGTACACGGTATTTATTCAAAAGATGATACCCGGTCCTCAGTGTATGCTGTAAATATTCCGAATACTTGTAGTAACTGTCATAACAATGCTGATTATATGGCAGAATACGATATACCGACTGATCAACTAGAAAAGTATAAACGGTCTGTCCATGGTGTTTCTTTATTGGAAAAACAAGATATCTATGCTCCGGCTTGTAATGATTGTCATGGGAATCATGGAGCAATTCCGCCCGATGTGACACATATTTCAGATATATGTGGCTCATGCCATATTAATAATAAAAATTTATTCACTGATAGTTTCCTAAATAATATATTTGCAGAAAACGATTTACATGGATGTGAAGCATGTCATGGTAACCATGGAGTAACCATACCAACTGATGAAATGTTGAATTGGAGTGACGAGTCGATGTGTTTAGAATGTCACGATGTCGATGATAAGGAAGCAAAAGAAATGTCATTGGTTTTTTATCAAACAATTGATAGTCTTAAAACGCAATTGGAAACAGCTGAAAATTTAATGTTACTAGCAGAGACAAAAGGGATGGAAGTATCCGACATGTTTATTCATTTAGAAGATGCACATGGGATATTAATTCAAACTCGCACGAACATTCACAGTTTTGATATTGACCATGTCAATAAAACTGCCGAGTCAGGATTTATTGCGATCAATGAAGCAACGATTGGAGCAAATAGAGCGTTAGGTGAATTTAATTATAGAAGAAAGGGATTGCTAGTATTTTCACTTATCATCACATTTGCTATTGTAGCATTATTTCTTAAACTTAAATTAATGCAGAGAAATAAATAATATATACAAAGTAATCTGCTAAAGAAATCCTATTAAGCTTACGTTTCAGATTAATTGTTCTTTAGATTTTTTATTTTCAATATATAGGTTAAAAATAATAAAATATTTAGATATATGTAATAAATTGCACACATGACAATGAATTGGTGATATACTTTATGATTTATTAATAAGTCCCTATCACCAAAATTTTATATTAACAATTATAGGCCGACAATTATGAACGTATTTAAAAAGATAATATTACCTTACATTCTTTTAGTCCCATTTGTGTTTATATTCTCTCAAGACAACAATGATTATGAATATATTGATGAAGATGCATGTGTGAATTGCCATGAAGAAAGTGTTTTTGGAACAGATATAGAATCGGATATTTCTCGTTCAATTCATGAAGGATTTGGATGTTTGGATTGCCACGCAGATAAAAATATTTTACCGCATGCCGAGGATTCAAAATATGTTGTTGGTGATGATGGATGCAGGAATTGTCATGAAGATGCTGCGGAAAAGTATCAGGCTCACGGCGTGGCGTTGATCGGCGATGTTGATGACATTCCAAATTGTGCAGACTGCCATGGTGACCATAATATTTTGCCACCTGATGATAGAAATTCTATGGCACATCCAACAAATCTGCCAAAGACTTGTGGAAAATGCCATGAAAATATTGACCTAACTACGAAGTATGATATTTTAATAGATCATCCAGTAGAATTATATGAGACAAGTGTTCACGGAAAAGCATCAATGAAAGGTATTTACGTTGCAGCCACTTGTAATGATTGTCATTCTACTGGAGAAACTGCACATAAAATTTACGCTCCAGGAAATCCTGCATCAACAATTAACCATTTTAATATTCCTAAAACGTGCGGTAAGTGTCATCGAGGAATAGAAAAAGATTTTTGGGATGGAATTCACGGTCAATTAGTTGCGCGCGGAGAAACCGATGCTCCAGTATGTACTCATTGTCATGGTGAGCACGGTATACTTTCACCTAGTAACCCTCTATCTCCTGTTTCAAAATCAAAAGTTGCTGAAATGACCTGTTCTCCATGTCATGAATCAACCACATTAAATGAAAAATATGGACTGCCAACCGCTCGGTTAAAAACATTTATAGACAGTTATCATGGATTAAAAAGTAAATCTGGTGATACACATGTAGCAAATTGTGCCAGCTGTCATGGAGTTCACCGAATATTGCCAAGTACAGATCCGGGATCCTCAATTAATTCCTCAAATCTTAAAAGAACGTGCGGTGAATGCCATCCAAAAATTTCTGAGCGTCTAGCTGCTACTCCAATTCATGGATTTAATAATGAAGGATTGCGCACACCAATTGCTAATATAATAGAAAAGATATATATTATTGCTATTATAATTATTATCGGATTTATGTTAATTCATTGGATAATAGATCTAATTCGGCAAATTGTGAATTCAATGAGAAAACAACAAGTAAGAAGAATGAGAGCTCACGAAGTATGGCAGCATACATTAACAATGGTTAGCTTCATTACTTTAGTTATATCAGGATTCGCTTTAAGATTTAGTGATGCCTGGATAACTGACTTATTCTTTGGCTGGGAACGCGGATTTGAACTACGGGGACTTATACATCGAATTTCTGCAGTTGTGTTTATAGCTACTGTAGTGTGGCATCTCATATTTATCTTATCAACCCGGAGAGGCAAAACGTTTTTAAAAGATATATGGCCTAACCTATTAGATTTTACACAATTCTATGAAAGAATCATGTACAACCTAGGCAAAAGAGAAAAAACTCCGCAATTCAAACGCTTTAGTTATATAGAAAAAGCTGAGTATTGGGCTCTAGTTTGGGGAACTGTAGTGATGATTATCACAGGTATTTTCCTATGGTTCGACAATTACTTTAGTCTATTTCTGCCAAAAGGATTTTTAGATGTATCTTTAGTTATTCACTACTGGGAAGCATGGTTAGCAACATTAGCAATTGGAGTCTGGCATTTATATTCAACATTATTTAACCCACATGTTTACCCGATGAATACATCATGGATAACAGGTAAGATGCCGGAAGATATGTATAAATATGAACACCCACTGCATTTGGATGAGGCAAAGAAAGAAGAAAAAGAACTTTTAAAGAAAGAAATGGACTCACTTTCTATTTCCAAAAAAGATATGTGAAACTAGTATTATATAATTCTAAAAAAGACCAGCTTCTGTTAGAAGCTGGTCTTTTTTCTCATATAATAATCTTGACTGCAAAACTATATCTATGTAATATTCTAATTATATAAGAGGAGCATATAATCCTATTTCAGGAAACATAACAATAAGCACTGCTCGTCTACATTGTTTTACGATGAATTATAATTTTTCAGATTATGACTGAAGTTTATCCAATTTATTAAGAATACTATTTTTATTATTACTCATAAATACTAAGAAGATTACGTGGCATTGTAAACATTAAAATAGGAATTAACTCATGGGAATTAACAGAAGGGACTTTTTAAAAACTATTGGTATAGCGACAGCTACTATTTCTACATCTGGAGCGCTAAGGGCAAAACAACCTACAACTCAAAAAGAGTTTTATTCAGTATTATTTGATGCCACACTTTGTATTGGATGTAGAAAATGCGAGTGGGCTTGTAATGATCACAATAACTTACCCAATCAACCTTTTGCGAGTTTCGATAACAAAAGCGTTTTTGAACAAGAAAGGAATATGACACCAGATCAATACACAGTAGTAAATAGGTATGATGTAGAGGAATACGGTCAACCGATATATATTAAAAAGCAATGCATGCATTGCAGTCAACCAGCTTGTGCATCAGCTTGTCTTACTGAGGCAATGAAAAAAACTGAAGAAGGTCCAATTATTTGGCGTGGCAATAAATGCATGGGTTGTCGTTTTTGCATGTTGTCTTGTCCTTTTGATATACCAAAATTTGAGTATGATAGTGCTAATCCACGTATTGCAAAGTGTACTATGTGCTACGATCGAATTCTCGAAGGAGAAAAACCTGCTTGTGTCAGTATATGTCCTACCGAGGCCATCATATTTGGAAAAAGAAGTACACTGCTTGATGAAGCAAAAAGACGCATCTTTACCGAACCGGATAAATATGTAAATTCAGTATTTGGTGATGGGGAAGCTGGTGGTACCGATTGGTTATATATTTCTCCAGTTCCATTTGATAAAATTGGATTCCAAAAAGATATGTCATTAGAACCCTACAATGAACCTACAAAAGGATTCCTATATAGTGTTCCTTTTGTATTTATTCTTTGGCCCGCCATGCTTCTAGGGCTCTATAATGCAACTAAAGATAAGCACGAAGTAATTGAAGGAGGCGATTCCCATGAGTAGCGATAACACCTCCATTAAAGAGAAAAACAGTATTTTTAAATTTATTTTAAGCGAGTTAAAACCAAAAGGGAAATTATTTACTCCATTTAATATAATATCAGTCCCGGTAATTATTCTAGGCATTGTATTGATAATAATACGATTTTGGAAAGGTTTAGGTTCTATTACTAACCTTGATCAGGAATTCCCTTGGGGCCTATGGATTGGATTCGATGTGGTTACAGGAGTAGCCTTTGCTGGAGGTGCTTATGTACTTACATTTATGGTTTATATCCTAAGGTTGGAAAAATACCACTCGATAGTTAGGATAACGGTATTAAATGGATTTCTAGCTTATCTTTTTTATGCCGGTGCACTGCTTTTGGATTTAGGTCGTCCATGGAATGTAGTTAATCCGATTATTGGCAATTCATTTGGAGTTAGTTCAGTGTTGTTTCTGGTTGCGTGGCATTTTATGCTGTATATGCTTGCAGAATTGATCGAATTCTCTCCGGCAATAGCTGAATGGTTAGGTCTTGATAGGTTAAGGAAAATATTAAAATCTTTGACAATTGGTGCTGTTATCTTTGGTATTACTTTATCAACTTTACATCAATCTGGACTTGGAGCCTTGTTTTTGATGGCTAGCGATAAAATCCACCCATTATGGTATTCGGAATCCATCCCGGTTCTATTTTTTATATCTAGTATTTTTGCTGGATTATCGATGGTGATATTTGAAGGATCAATAAGCCATAAGGTTTTTTCTGATCATTTAAGTTCTGATGATCACAAGAATTATGACGGGATTATCTTGGGCTTAGCTAAAGTATGTGCCGTTGCTATGTTCGTGTATTTATTTGCGAAATTAATCACTTTGGTTCACGGTCAACATTGGGATTTATTGAGTACAAAATGGGGACTGTGGTATTTGGTAGAAGTAGTTGGTTTTGTGTTAATACCATGTATCTTATATGTATTTAGTGTTAGAAATTCTAATGTATTTACGGTTAAGATTGCATCAATACTTGCAATAATTGGTATTATCTTAAATCGGTTAAATATTTCAACAATTGCCTTCAAATGGGACATGCCAAATCATTATGTACCAACCTGGATGGAAATTGAAGTTACGTTTTGCATCATTTTCATAGAGATTTGGGTGCTTAGATGGATTATAAATAGAATGCCTGTTTTACGCCAAGATCCTAAGTATTCTAATCATTAAATATTGAGGAGAATAAATGTTTAGTAATTATTTCATAGATATTTTTGCAACTAAGGGAATAGAATATATTATAGTTATTGGATTTTTTATTGTAATTGTTCCATTCTGGAAATATTTAAATACGCCTTCCAGTAAGACTAAAAATAAGTAAAACTTGGATTGATTTAAGGACTGAAAAATGAAAATAACAATTATACCAGTATTTAGTTTTTTAATAGTAGGTAATATTTGTCTTGGGCAATTAGTTGATCCATTGCACGAGACAATTCAAGGGAAAGAAATAACACAAGAATGTAGGGTTTGTCATAGATGCGAAGAGGGACAATTCCCAACGAAGGCCAATCTATGCTTACAACAATGTTTAAGACCATTTTCTAGCAAGGGGACCACTACAAATGACATAGTTATAATCGATCGATTGGTTGATAAGTACGAACCGGTAATTTTTGCACATAATTTACATGCCACAATGTCTGAAATGATTGGAGGGTGTAACAATTGTCATCACTTTGCCCAAAGTGCAGATGAAATACAATCTTGCGGGACATCGGGATGTCATTTCGAAGCAAATGAAGTAAATCTTAAGATGTCAAAACCTTCGCTAAAAGGTGCCTATCATCGACAATGCATGGGATGCCATAGAGAGTGGAGCCATGATACCGAATGCGGATTTTGCCATGCTGAGTTATCTGATGGACAGTCCAAAGTTGCTGCAATGGATAAATCAGACATTGTTGGTACTCTCCATCCAAAAATTGAAGCAGAGCAAACTTATAATTATAACACAACTTATGAAGCTGGTAAAGTAGTTACTTTCCATCATACTGATCATGTAGACATATTTGAACTAAAATGTACTGACTGCCACGTGGGAGATAGTTGTTTTCGTTGTCATGATACCGCAAAACAAAAGAGGAAAGAGTTCAAGCATGTAGAAACATGCGGTAAATGTCATACAGAAAACAATTGTAATTTTTGTCATTCTGATAAAGAAAAACCACCATTTGATCATGATATATCAACGGGATTTGTTTTAGGAAATTTTCATAAAGAAGTGGATTGTAGTAATTGTCATCAATCTGTAAGCAATTTTGTGACACCTTCAACCAATTGCTCTGATTGTCACATTCACTGGGAAGTCGGTGTTTTTGACCATAGTGTTATTGGCTTAACACTGAATGAATATCATAATGAAGAAGATTGCGAAAGTTGCCATATTAATAGTGATTTTAGAATTGAACCAACTTGCAACAATTGCCATGATGATATCAGTTTTCCCGATGAATTACCAGGAGACAGAGTTAAAAATTAAATTGAAAAAATATACTGCTATCTATGCATACGCGTGCAAGCCACCAAAGAAATAATTACCATAGAATGTAATAAATATCATTGATGTTCCAATAATCGATAATATCGCTATGCGACTTCCTTTCCAATCGCGATTGTAACGCGCATGCAGTACAGCGGAATAGAAAAACCATACCAATAATGAACCAACTTCCTTAGGGTCCCAGCTCCAGAAAGTCCCCCATGCCTGTTCAGCCCATATAGCGCCTGCGAATAGTGCTCCAACTGTATATAGTGGGTAACCGAGGGATACTGAACGATAATTTATTTCATCTAATAAATTAAGCTTACTCGATATTTTATTGATCGACAATCCTAGCTTTCGATATATGAAATAGTATAAAATTGGGAATATTATCAATGTAATAGCATAAGTCGATCCTAAAAATTCAAAGAAACGCCATATGCTTCCAAGGTGCCTTTGTTGTGTTATTAAAATAACATCATTGTGCACTAAAATACCTATAGCCAAACTTGATATAGCAAAGCTTAAGGCAAATATAGCAAATAGAACTCCACCATATCCTACATTCTTGGAGTCAGCAAATTTTTTCTTGAAAAAATAACCGGTAATTGAACCCATTGGAATAAATAGTAATCCCAATACAATTACTACCTGTCCAAGTAGTGTTCGAGCATTTTCATATTCCAAGCGACTAGCAAATTGCGACATGACCTGAAAAGCAGTATGCTGCGGCGACAATCCCAATATTTTTAAAACGAAGAATAAGACAATCGGTATATAAATAAGGTACAAAACAGCCATCGACAAAAATCCGCTAAATTCCTTTTTATCATCTTTTTTATATGTATGATTACTTAATAGATAAAATATACTGACAGCTCCAGCAATTACAAATGCACCAGCACCAATCGCTGCAAGCGATATGTGTATCGTGAGCCAATTACTTTGTAAGGCTGGCATTAGGTTCTCAGCCGGTGATTTGTCTAACAAGGCACCAGCTGCATTAAGCATAACGATTATCGGAGTGATTACAACGCCTAATAGTGGGCTTTTATATTTGATTACACCATAGAGAATTAATAAAACACCCGCCCAAGACATGAGCATTAAAAATTCAAACATACTTTGAAATCGGATCTGTCCGGCAATGTTCCATTTAACAATAAATCCACCTGTTTGAAATAGAAGACCGACTGCTAATAAGAAAGTTCCAATCTTATGAAGAGAATCCTTTTTTAATGAAAAGAACATTGCATATGAAATAAATCCACCCAAATAGAAAATGAATGTATACCAGAAAAAGTTTTGATATAAAGTTTCCGTCATTTGATTCTCCATAGTTTTACATTTGCAGATTCGATAGAATAGCTATTATCTCCCAAAACCTTAAAACCTTCATAGTCTATTAAATCAAGTAAATATTTTTGACCCGGTTTGACCGAATGGAATCCGGGCATTTCTTTGTAACTGATTTGATTATGAATCAATTCACCATTTTTATAAAAGTTAGCTTTTACTGCCGGATTTTTATCCTCATCTGAGTCTGAAGAAATTATCCCCTGTCCTACAATTTTTGCATCAGGTTCAAATTGATTAATAATCAAACTCCATTCTTCATCGATAGAATATGATTGTTGAAACAGAACAACGACAGCTTCCTTATACACCTCTAATGTGTTACCTGAATTTTGTCCCATATCGTGTTGTTGGTTGTTGACTGTTTGAGGAGTTTCTTCTTGTAATGCAAAATATCCCAGAACAACAAGAATGATTATGCCGAGCACGAAAAGTAATTTTTTATTCATCATTGATCCTTTTTATGATATTGTCTAATTCTTCTTGAAATGCAATTTTATTTTTAGTGGATACTCCACTAATTGTAATTTCATTTTTATTGATTGCTATCCATATATTTCTTGGCCAAAACATAAAGGACATTATAAGTCCAATGGTCGATATAAACATTCCAAAAAATATCAGAGGTATGCCTTTATTAGCGTTTAACGATAAGCCGGTAATCCAATTCGCTTCATTATGGTTAAGTTCTTGATCATTTTGCATGCGACCAATTATCTGTGAGCGATTTGGAATATTCGTAAAAAACTCATTTACAAGCGGCTTATAATCCGATTGATGGATAGAAACATGTTTATAAATTAGTGGACTGTTTACAGTAATCTCGTGTTTTGCTAACAATGTTCCATCATGATCAAATAAGCGAACATAAGAACGGAAATCTGAAATTCTCGGTCCGCTGTTTTCTTTATAATATCGAACACGGAAGCTATCAACCACCATTGTGGGATGGTCATCGTCTGAAACTATGAAATGCCACTGAAATAAGTCAGGGAAGTGGTCAAAATATTCTGTTTCTTTATACTCTTCTGCAATAATATAGCGAAATTCACTTCGATCTGTTTTTGTATAAATGAGACTACCGAGGACAATCACGAGTAAAGAAATGTGTGTTATAATATGACCTAAAGAACTCCATCTAAATTTTCGTGCAGATAATAATACTTCATTATTTGATTCCGATTCATCCACTTTATATAATCGGTTTTTTAACAACTTTGTAATTCTCTCAGCATTATCGGATTGAGAATTATTAATTTGCTTAGCGCCAGGAAGATTTTTGATAGAGTCAGTTGTTAAAAACCGAGCATTTGTAAATGACTTAATGGCTGGTTTAATATTCTTTATAACGCACAATAAAACGGATATTATAAGAAACCACAGTAAAATTGTATACCACCATGATGAATAAGGTGAATGTTGCTGAAATAATGAATGAAGAAAAGAGTGTTCGGTGAAAAAAGCAGGGTATTCATTAATTAGCATTGATAATAGTGATGTTGCCCCCAATGTAATCAAAATGATTACAGCGAATTTCATAGATGTAAGTAAAATATATAATTTTTGCATGAGTGATTGTCCTCGGTAGTCTCATTTATACAAAAACA
>JBHPEE010000040.1:0-16322 GCA_042577295.1 Fidelibacterota bacterium
CTCTCGTGTGCGTTTTTCAATAGCTTCGATCTTTTCTTTTGAAAGTAGTTTATCGATTGGAACTCCACCAACGGTTGCTAACCTTGAAAGCGGAACCATAGTTGGTCCATGTCCACCTAGAACAACACAGGATACGTCTTGAACCGATAGACCGGTTTCCATCGCAATGAATGCGCGGAAACGGCCTGAATCCAATGCTCCGGCCATTCCTACCACTCTATTTTTTGGAAGTCCGCTGATCTTGTGAAAAGCATATACAATAGCATCAAGCGGATTGGAAACTACAATCACAAATGCGTCAGGTGCATATTTTTTAACATTATTGGCTACATCAGTAATGATCTTCAGATTAACTGAAAGTAGGTCATCACGGGTCATGCCGGGTTTTCTGGGAACTCCGGCAGTGATAACTACAACATCAGAGCCTTTAATATCTTCGTAATTACTTGTCCCTGTGATATTTGCATCGTATCCGTCATGCGGTCTTAGCTCCATAATATCTAGTGCTTTACCTTTGACCATTCCTTCAACTTGTGGGATATCGAATACTACGATATCACCAAGTTCTTTTTGAGTACCAATTAGTGCTAGTATCCCACCAATTTGTCCACCGCCAATTAGTGCTATTTTTTTTCTTCCCATAATAAATTCTCCTATTTTATGCGTTTTCTTTAATCCATTCGGCAGTGATTGATTTCGGTCGTGTGATTGGCATACCCAATGCACGATTAATAACCATCTGAGATACCATACCCATAGCACGCGAAATACTGAACAGTACAGTATAGAAACTGAATTCGGTCATACCAAAATGAAATAATAATGAACCGGAAGCAGCATCAACATTTGGCCATGGATTTTTCGCTTTACCTTGTTCCGTCAAAACATCCGGTACAACATCAAACAAGTCACTTACAATATCAAATACTGGGTCGCCTTTGATATGTTCTCTACCAAAATTAATAAATGCAGTAAATCGCGGATCAGGGCATCGTAAGACTGCGTGTCCATATCCCGGAATAACACGACCACTTTCTAAACGGTCCCATACGAATTTGCGTAATTCATCTTGTGATGGTGAGCCACCAAAATGGTCTTTAATGTCCAATACAAATTTTAAACATTCTTGATTTGCCAAACCATGTAGTGGCCCGGCTAGTCCATTTAATCCAGCTGATACAGCATAATATGGATCAGATAGAGCGGAGGCAACTGTAAGTGCGCTAAATGCACTAACATTTCCACCTTCATGATCGCAATGCAGCATAAGATATAAGCGCATCAATTTTTTTAATAGTCCGTCTGGATCATCAATACCAAGCATGTGGGCAAAGTTTGCACCCCAATCCAAATTTTTATCTGGTTTAATCAAAGCACCTTTATCGAAACGAATCCGATAAACGCCTGCTCCAATAGCCGGTAATTTTGCAACTAACCGGATAGCATCTTCTAAAATTGCTTTCCAATAATCTTGTTTTTGCAATCCTTTGTCATACTGTTTTCTAAATTCGGATTCTTTTTCCATAACCAATATGGCTGTATCGAACATCGCCATTGGGTGTGAGTCTTTCGGCATGGCATGTAAAACATCCCAAACATATTTCGGTACATCTGCATGCTCAGATAGTTGCGATTGTAAATCCTTTAGAGCAGTTTTATCAGGAATATCACCGGTTAATAATAGATAAAATACCTCTTCTGGTAAAATATCGGTGATTTCTAATAACGGCCTACCTCTAATTATTAGACCAGAATCTGCTGATACGGCTGATGTGTCACACACCAATCCTTTAACACCACGCATTCCACCGTATGCTTGAGCAACAGTAACATTACTTACAACTTTGTCACCTTTTTCATCAAGGAGCTGTTTTGCCTCATCTCTCCAGACAGGTATTTTTTTACTTAAAGTTTCTAGAAGTATTGACATATTTCCCTCTTGTTTTTAATTAGAAAAAGTATATAGTGAATTATAAGAATTGGGTTTGTGCGGTGCACAATACGCCACTTCTTTATCAAAATAAGTTCATTGGGCACAGTTAAAAATAAATACGAATCGATTAATTTGCTAATTAATTCATATAATAGTATTTATATCTAATAATCTATATAAAGTTATTTTTTAATCGGTTTTTTTACTTTGCGAACACTGTTGCTATTACATTTTGGACAAGTGCGTTCCATTGGTATTTTTCGGTCATAAGGACCGGTAAATTCATGTTCACAACGTAAGCACTTAAAATCTACTATTTCAGCCATAATAATTTCTCAAATTTTATACAGAAGAGCTAATCCCCGTTACAGAGTTATCAGTATTTTTAATAATATTTTTATTTTGTTTTTTTGCACGTTTTTCTTCGGCTTTCTCTCTATCTTCTTTTAATACTTTTTTAGTGTATTCTACTTCTTCATTTGTGACTTTTTTACGCATTTCTTCGATTTCACTCATCGTCCGAGCCCATTTTTGTCCCTCTGCCGCACTAATCCATTCTAATTGTAGTCTTTCAGGTCTAATTCCCAGTCTCTCTAATTTATCCCATAATTTCTCTACTCTTTTTTGCGTCCAACGATTAGCATCGATATAGTGGCAATCTGCAAAATGACAACCGGAAACGAGTACTATTGGAGCTCCTTTTTCAAAAGCATGGAGTACGAAATCTGAATCTACTCGACCACTGCACATCGTACGGATAATTCTTTGGGATGTAGGATATTGTAATCTAGAGAGTCCCGCTAAATCAGCTCCTGCATATGAACACCAATTACATGCGAATACCGTTAATTTATCCATTGGATTTTCATCTAACATGGCATCAATCATGGTCGTGATTTGTGAATCCTCGAAATGTTTCATAGAGAGCGCATCAAAATTGCATTCTGCAGCACAGGTACCACAACCCTTGCACAAAGCTTCGATAACCTCGGCTGGTGTTCCTAATTTAGCGTCAGCTCCTTGAATAGCATTGAATGGACAGACATTTACACAAATACCGCAAGATGTACATAAATCAGTATAGCACTCGGAAGTGATCGCTTCAATATTAATCATATCTGAGTTAAGTAAAATTTCTGCGCGAGCGACAGCTGCACTGGCTTGGGTAACACTATCTTTAACATCCTTGGGATACTCAGAACAGCCGGCTAAAAATACGCCACCCGTTGGTGCGTCAACTGGTTTCAATTTTGGATGAGATTCCATATAGAATCCATCTTCAGTACGAGATAGTGTGAGAAGTTTTTGGACTGCATCACTATCCCGTCGAGGTATAACACCAACGGAAAGGACTACCATATCAAAATTATAATCTTTTACTGAATTGGCAACTGTGTCCTCAACAATTAGAGTAAGATTTTTGGTTTTTGGATCTTCAAAAATCTCACCCGGAAGTCCCCGGATATATTGCACACCGGATTTTTTACTTCTGATATACAAATCTTCAAAACCCTTTCCAAAAGCACGAATATCTATATAAAATACAGATATTTCGGTGTCCGGATAGTGGTCTTTAATAAGCAGACTATCTTTAATAGTATTCATGCAGCAAATATTACTACAATATGGATTGCCGGTTTTTGAATTGGAACGAGAACCGACACATTGAATAAAAGCAATTTTCTTCGGTACTTCTCTATCAGTTGGACGGAATAAATGACCTTCGGTTGGACCACCCGCGGATATTAATCTTTCAAATTCCATGCTTGTTATAACGTTTTCGTATTGTGTATAGCCGTATTCATTCATCTCGGTTGGATCGTAAACATCCATACCGGTAGCAACTATTACTGCACCAACATTGATATCAATGATCTCATCCTTCATATCAAAATCGATACATTCTTTTTCACAAACTTCGGCACATTTACCACAAGCTATTGGATTATGTCCAAGACAATCATCATTATTTAAGATATAAACAGACGGTACAGCTTGGGGAAATGGCATATATATCGCTTTGCGAGATGAAAAACCTTGTTGGAATTCATCGGCTATGATAACCGGACATACTTTCTCGCATTCGCCACAGGCGTTACATTCAGCATCGTTTACAAAGCGGGCTTTTTTCCGAACCTTTACATTGAAATTACCAATATAACCGCTTACTTCTTCTACTTCGCTATATGTGTATAAGTTAATATTGGGATGTCGACCGACATCCATCATTTTTGGTCCGAGTATTCATATGGAACAATCCATGGTGGGATAAGTCTTGTCTAATGTTGCCATTAGCCCACCAACGGATGCCTCCTTCTCAACTAAATTTACTTTATATCCCGCATCAGCTAAATCTAATGCAGACTGAATACCTGCCACACCACCACCAATAACTAGTACTTCTTTTGTCATTGGTACTTTTGACTCAGTTTGTTCATCTAATAATCTTGCTCTGGCGACCGATGTCTTGACAATATCTTTGGCTTTAATTGTAGCGCCTTCATAATCGTCTAAATGTACCCAGCTGCAATGCTCGCGAATATTTGCCATTTCAAGAAGGTATGGATTCAGTCCGGCTTCTTCCACACAATTTCTAAATGTAGGTTCATGCATACGGGGAGAACAAGAAGCCACAACAACACGGTTTAAATTGTTTTCCTTAATATGCTTTTTTATTTCTTGCTGACCGGGTTCTGCGCAAGTATATTTATTTACTACTGAGCATACAACATTTGGTAGTGTTCCGGCATAATCTGAAACTGCTTGACAATCAATTGATCCTGCAATATTGCTTCCACATTCACAAACAAATACGCCTACGCGCAAATCGTTTTCACTCATTCTTTTTTCCTGTCTTATCAACTATTAATAATTTTTGCATTTGCTTATTCCATTCTCTCTAATACAATAGTAGATATATCTCGAATATCCATGTGATAACTATCTTCCACAAATTTATCTTTCATTGTACACGTGAGATGAATATGGCATTTGGGGCATGCAACTGTTAATACTTCCGCCCCTGTTTCTTTTGCCTGTTTCAATTTTTCTTTTTGTATCCCTTTGGACGTGATATCACAATTCATCCAAGCGCTTACTCCGCAACATAGCGATTTTTTTCCATGCTGCATCATTTCATGATAATGTTCAGCATCATTTTGTTGCAAAACTTGGCGTGGTTCATCATAGATACCCATATGGCGTCCTAATCGACATGGATCTTGAAATGTGATATCTGTGTCAGATTCTTTTAAATTAAGTTCATTAGCTGACATTTTCTCTGCCAAAAACTGACTCATGTGCATCAATTTAGGATTAACTTTAAATCCATTCTCAGGATATAAATTCATAAAAGCACTCATACATTCAGCACAGGAAAACAAGATTATCTTTGCATCCGTTTTCTCAACTGAATCAATATTTTTTTCTGCTAACATTTTAAAATTCTCGATATCACCATTCCATAGAAGATCATGTCCACAGCATTTTTCATCAGACATTACAACTGGCGTAATGCCGAGTTTATTTAAAATTTTAATGCTGCTTTTTGCAGCATCGATAGTTGAAATATCTAGATCATCAAAAAACACATCAAAATAAGGAGCGCATCCCACATAATATAATATCTCGCCTTGATCAGTAATCTCTAAATCATCAGTGATCCAGTCCAGGCGATTCTGTTTGATATCTTTCATTGTCATGGTTCTTTGGAGAAGCTCCATCGCTCCGGAATGTGAGCATTTCCCTTGAAACCCGGAATCTTGTGCCGAAGAACGTACAATTTGTGTTAAAGTGCTGTAATCTATATTTGCCGGACAGATGGCATCGCAGCGGCGACAGGTAAGACAACTCCACAGATCATAATCGGTATACAATGCATCAAATTCATTTCGAATAGTTTTTGTTAACATTGAACGAGGCGAGTAATTTTTACTAAAGAGTGAAACGGGACATACGGCTGTACATTTCCCACACTCCAGACAACCGAAAGCATTAGTAGCTTTAATTTGATCTACAAGATCCATCATTTGAACTTCCTCGAATAATTATTAACTACTTCTACGAATTTATCAGTGTTTTTATCAGAGATTGTTTCATACTCGATGCGATTTTTGTCATAACCAAGCATATGTGTTAATTGTTGAACTTTAGCAAAAGTTTCAGCAAAGCGTTTTGCACCGAACTCATAATGGCATTCATCAGCACTGCAACCAACAACTAATACTCCATCAGCACCTTCCTCAATAGCACGTAAAATGAAAGTAGATTCAATTCGTCCGGTACACATAGTTTGAATAAATATAAAATTTGTATTGGTATTTTTTGAATTATTTACTTTTTCGAAATCGGCTCCATTCCAATTGCATGAATAAACCACTATATTTCGTTTTTTGGGATCAATATTTTTAAATTTAAATGATAGCCAATCAGATGTATATCTACCCGGTTGAATAGCACTAGAAGGACAAAATGTTGCGCAAGTTCCACAGCCGCGACATAAATTTGGATCAATTTGAGATACTAAGATATCACCATTTTTTGGAATCAATTGGCAAGCATCATATTCGCAAACAGTTACACAATCACCACAGCCACGGCATAATTTCTCTTGAACAATCGGAATATAGCTGTCTAACTCAATTGTTATATCTTTACTGTTTGCTGCTTTTAAAGTACTAAGCAAATTACCATTCATTAAATCTTTAGAATCAAAATCCGATGGTAATCTTAATACAAAATCATTTTGGCTATCTGGAGAGTGGAATACCGACAATCCTTTATCGCACTCCGATACACAAATATAACATTCATCACAGGGACCACAGCGTAAGCAACGTTGAGCTTCAGCAATCGCAGTAGCTTCATCAAATCCATATTCAACTTCTTTGAAGCTGTTTTTCCTTTCCGAAATT
This sequence comes from Fidelibacterota bacterium, assembly GCA_042577295.1. GTDB lineage: Bacteria > Fidelibacterota > Marinisomatia > Marinisomatales > JAHJCW01 > JAHJCW01. Next base: position 6,847 of record JBHPEE010000040.1, read on the forward strand.
TTTTGCATCGGTATTGAAGCGCGTTTTGTTTTCGGCTGGTTTAATAAGTCAATTTTAATTTCAGTTTCAATCGGTTGAGTCTTGCTATCTGATTGTTCTAACTTATCTCCATTAATAAATCTTTCAATTGATTGAGCAGCTACATGTCCTTGTGCAATAGCGTTAATAACGGTATTGGGTCCTGTTACTGCATCGCCTCCCGCAAATACTCCGGGAATATTGGTCGCCATAGTATTTTCATCAGTGGCAAAAGTCTGCCATCTTGAAATATCAATATTGTGGTCCTTTGGTAAAAATGATAGATCCGGCTCCTGGCTGATTGCCGGGATAATAACATCTGCTTCAATAATAAATTCAGAATTTTTAATTGGTATTGGTCTGGCTCGACCGCTTTTATCGGGTTCTCCAAGTTTCATTTTTGTGCATTCCAGCCCGGTAACTTTACCATTTTTACCAACTATTTTTGCAGGTGCAGCGAGATAGTGTATTTTAATGCCCTCTTCTTCAGCATCCTTAATTTCTTCTTCGTTGGCTGGCATTTCCTGTCGCGTACGGCGGTAAACAATATTTACTTCAGAACCCAACCGCAAAGCAGTACGGGCGGCATCAATCGCTGAATTACCACCACCAATTACAATTACCTTTTCTCCCGGTTTTTTGAGTGTCTCAAGATTGATGTTGCGTAAAAATGTTACGGCATCAATAAATCCTTTATAATCATCTTCACTGGGAATTCCCAGTTTCTTTCCAATATGAGCACCAATTGCCAAGTAAACTGCATCAAAATCTTTTAGTAATTTGTTATAATCTTGTTTGCCAGATATTTTTTTATTGGTAATTATTTTTACACCTAAATTGCGAATGTAATCTATTTCAATTTTTAAAATATCACGAGGCATTCTATACGATGGAATTCCGGCAATTAGCATTCCACCCGGTTCAGATAACTCCTCAAAAACTGTAACGTTGAAGCCACTATTAGCAAGATCGTGTGCTGCAGTTAAACCGGCTGGGCCCGAACCAATAACTGCAATCTTTTCTTTGCGAGTTCCGGCGGTTGGTTTTCGTTTGGGAATTGGATGCTCTAACTCATAATCAGCAACAAATCTTTTTAAGGAACGAATAGCAACGGGTGCATCAATCTGATTTCGATTGCAATAAGATTCGCAAGGGTGAGTACAAACTCTTCCACAAATACCAGGCAATGGATTTTTTTCCCGCACAACGTGTAATGCTTCATGAAATTTACCTGCCGCAATCAGTGATACATATGCCTTTACATTGACACCGGCAGGACATGCTTCCTTGCAGGGGGATGGATCAACTATTCCTATCGGATATTGGATATTGGGTTTATCAGAAAACGATATTGTTTTTTCATGTTTTCTGATAAAATTTTTAAATTTGTTTTCAGAAATAGTCATTACTTCTTTGTGAGATTTTTACCATATTCGTAACCTTTTTCCAGTGCTTCAATATTAGTAACTAGAAATCGCTCTGGAACGGATCCGGGCAATGCCTTTTTCATTGCTTCTAAACTAACAACATCTGTCATTGCAGTGAAAAATCCAACCATTACAACATTCGCAAAAATGCGATTGCCCATTTCTTCGGCAATTCGAGTTGCCGGAACTGAAAACATTTTAACATCTTTGCGGATTGTCTTAGGTTTTACAAGGTCAGTATCTATGAGAACTATACTATCCTTAACGGGGTCGCCAATAAATTTTTCATAAGCTTCTTGTGACATTGACACTAAAATTTGCGGTGCTATAATATATGGATATAATACTTTATTATCATCAATAACCACCTGAGCGGAGCAAGCACCGCCACGGGCTTCCGGCCCAAAACTTTGGGTTAATGTAGCAAATTTACTATCAAATATAGAGGCAGCTTTTCCGATCAGAATCCCTGATTTTATTATTCCTTGTCCTCCAAAACCTGAAAATCTAATGTCCATTATTTGGTTCCTTTGTATGGAATATATTTATCACCTAACTTGTTTTGTAGAAAATTGTTTCGGTTTGTAAAGAAATCGGGTTTGTCTTTATCAACAAATTTCCCAACAATTATCTCTTTTTGATATTCAATATCAATATCTTTTGTATTTGCACCATGCTGTATTTTTGCAGTATCATGATAAAACCGCATTAGATCAAGCCCTGTCCCAAGACGATTTCTGCGTGCATAAAGAGTTGGGCAAGGAGCGATAACTTCAATAAATGAAAATCCCGGCTTCACTAGTGCTTCAGCAATCGCTTTGGTCGCCCTGCGTACATGTAAGGAAGTCCAGCGTGCGACATATGCAGCTCCACAAGATTCTGCTAAAAATGGTAAATTAAACGGATATTCATAAGTTCCGAACGGAGCTGTAGAAGCATTGGCTTCTTGAGGAGTAGTAGGCCCAGCTTGACCACCCGTCATGGCATAATTAAAATTGTTTATACAAATAATGGTTAGATTCATATTTCTACGAGCAGCGTGGATGAAATGATTGCCACCAATTGCAGCAATATCACCATCTCCACTTATTACGGCAACTTTCAGCTCGGGATTACCAAGAGCCAATCCGGTTGCAAAGGGTATCGCGCGTCCGTGTGTTGAATGAAAGGAATCTAATCGTAAATATCCAGCGGCTCTACCTGAGCAGCCAATTCCGGAAACAACAGCAACTTTATCACGATCGAGACCTGATTTTTGCAAACCGGCAATAAAAGCAGTTAATACTGTTCCTATTCCGCAAGTTGAACACCAAATATGCGGTAGGCGTTCATTCCGCAGATAATCTTGCATCGGATGTTCTAATGATTCAGGGGGTTTCGGAATTTTTAAAGTACTTGTTGTTGGTGCTTTGATCTTGCTCATTTTACACCTTTCTTAATTGCTTTTAAAATATCATTTGGATCATGAACCCAGCCACCGGCATGTGGTACGTGAATAGTTTTTGTTTTTCCAGCCGCACATCTCTCGACTTCAAGAGAAATCTGACCAAGATTGATTTCAGGAACAATGAACGTTTTTATTTTACTCGCGAGCTTGCGAATTAATTTTTCGGGAAATGGCCATACAACAATTAGACGAATTGTTCCGACTTTTATACCGGCTGCTCTGGCATCCTGTACAGCTTTTAGTGAAACTCGAGAAGTTATTCCGTAAGAAATCACAATTACTTCAGCGTCATCAATTTGGTCTTCTTCGAGCAAACGGATTTTTTCTTCATTTTTTAGTATTTTATCTACCAAATGTCTGACATTCTTATCTTGAGCCTCGGCATTGAGTGCAGGATAACCTCTTTCATCGTGAGTTAATCCTGTAAGATGGATGTTATAACCTTCTCCTGCTTTTATCATTGGAGCAATTTCACCACTACCATTGAAATTAAATGGTCGATAATCCTCTTTTTTACCTTTATAAAAATTCCGTGGCACGATTTCAATTTTGTCTGCTTCCGGTATGACAACTTTTTCAGTCATATGCCCAACACACTCGTCCATCATGAACATAACTGGTACACGCCAAGTCTCAGCCAAATTAAATGCAGTAATTGTCAAATCAAAACATTCTTGAGGAGAATTAGGTGAGAGTGCAATGACTTCATAGTCGCCATGAGAACCCCAACGCGCCTGCATCATATCGGCTTGTGCTGTAAGGGTGGGTAATCCGGTTGAGGGACCTCCGCGTTGAACGTTAACCACAACGCAGGGAGTCTCCATCATTACAGCAAGTCCGATGTTTTCCATCATGAGAGAAAAGCCTGGTCCCGAAGTAACCGTCATGACTTTTGGACCTCCCCAGGCCGCGCCAATTATGGCAGCCATAGAAGCAATCTCGTCTTCCATTTGAATGAACATTCCACCAATTTTAGGAAAACGTTCTGCAATTCTTTCCGCGACTTCTGTTGATGGAGTTATTGGATATCCTGCTAAAAATCTACATCCTGCCGCAATTGCACCTTCGCCACAAGCATGGTCACCATCGATATAGTGATTCCCTGTTGCCACTCCAACTGGATCTGCTTTCATGATTTTGCCTCTTTTTTTAGAACATCGTCAATATTAGGATGGCTCGGTTTTCCCTCAACAACAAATATTGAAAAATCAGGACAAATCATTTCGCAAAGCGTACAATTAACACAAGCTCCTTGCTTAAGTACGATTGGGTAATGATATCCTTTTCGATTAAAATCGTTGGATAATTCCAAAACATCTCTTGGGCAATATTCAATGCAGAACCCGCAACCCTTGCACTGCTCGATATCGATATGTATATCGCCATGCGGTACTTCAATCGTATTTATATCTAATGGTGCGCGCCAGTAATTCATTATGATTCCTTAATAAATTAATTATTGGACGAAATTTCCGCCCTCTTCTTTTTTAACTTGTAAATAAAATTTACAGATATCGCAGCTTTCTACTTTTTTTAATTGGCGGCAGGTTGGTTCCCCTTCCTGAAACGTACCTGAAATATGCCAACAATATCTTCCACCGAAAAGTCCACCATTAATACCATTAAATGATTTATATTGAACAGAGTGACATTTGCCATATTTCTTAACATTTTCACCGCCATGCTCCCTACCACATTGATTAAAATCCCAGCAATTAATTTTCATATTTTATTCCATTTTGTTGTGATTGTCGAATACCAATTTGTAAATAATTCGTTACAATTGGAGATATGGATAGTTGGTTTTGGTAAGACAATAGTATTGTATGATTCAGTAAATGCACAGTGTATTCTTTAGATATTCTATAGTGTATCCTTGAGTGTTGCGATTTAAATTAGTACAAATATTTAATAAGTGGGTATAGTAGATTCTATTATCTTCAATATTTTTCAAAAGAAATTAGTGAAAAAAAAACTATATATTATATACATTATTTACATGAAGAAGCATTAGAGTCTTCGAAACCGTAAGTGACATAGTAATTTGCTTTATCAAAGAAGTAATTCACTTGCCACATAAACTCTAAAACTTGATACATTGCTATTGATTTTTTCCATACAGTACTATTTGCTAATACATGCGCAAATATATGTTTCCGTGTAAGACTTAAGGCGCTAAGTACTTCCGATAATTTGAATCCTTGCTCGCATCTTTGCTGTCCTACCTTTGTATAATAGTCCCAAATATGTTTTTTCTGTCCTTTAGGTGTTGTCATCCAATCGCTGAATTGCGATATAACCTGGTAAGCCCGTTCATATAAGATATCATGTGAATAATTACCATATTTTGTAGTACTCGGGTGGGTGCAAACTTCGGACACCCAATTTTCGGTGATGAGATGTGAATCTTTACTAATTATTTTATATAATGAATCTGTGGGTAAATCGAGCTTTGATTTATCTTGCTTGCCATCAATATTTTTAAATGAATCTTCCATTTGCCACAAATCTCGATAAGTTTTTATATAGCGTTTAATGGCTCGCCGATTAGCAGAGAACGGTAATTTGGGCAAATCATTAATCGGAAAATATTTCGCATCTCTTGCATCATCTCTCGCAATAACTTTTCCTGATGTTTTTCTTACTTCAAACGTTACCCATATCAAATCTCCATAAATTTTGTTGTAGCGAGAATTTGTATCTATGAGTCTTAGTACTTTTCCATGGATTCCCGTTTCCTCATTTAGCTCTCTGATTACTGCTTTTTCAATCGATTCATTTAGTTCAACAAATCCCGATGGTAAACACCACTGCCCCGCATATGGATTGCGATCCCGCAATACTAATAAAATTTCACGTTTTTTATTTGGAACGATAGCTGAAACAACTGGTAGCGGGTTATCATAAAATATTGTATTACAATCCGGGCAATAATCGCGATTGCGCGCTTCAATTATTTTGCGAGTTATTTTTGATTTGCAGTTTGGACAATACTTTCGTTGAATTGTCATATTGTTACCTTATTTTTATAAGCGACATCTAAAAATTGCATCGTCTTTATTTAAAATATATTTACCATTTTTGTTGATTGTGGCGGTGACGGTATCCCTTAATCGTTCATCGAATTCTTTAGTCATAATAAAATCCACATAATCATTATGATGAATTAAGGAATTTTTTTTGAATTCCAATAAATCGAAAAGTTTATCAATATCATTATTATTAAATTCTAGGGTATTACGATATTCTATTTTTTCAATATTCTTAAAATATGGTTGTAATAATTCTAATCCATTTTCAGAATTAAAATTATCCAATACTTGTTCTGAACCAAGCTCATTCCAAGTTGGTTCAGATTTTAGATTTAATACGGTTTGTAAATCTAAAAGTAATTCATTAAGTGAATTTGTCGAGTGGGTAATGGTAATAAATAATCCATCAGATTTTAACTTTTTTGCGATGGTTGGTAATTTATCAATGAAAAAATACAAAGAATAGTTACATAGGATCAAATCAAAATAATTGTCAGGGTATTCAGATATTCGGTCGGCATTGCCACATAAATATTTGCCGAAAAATTCTGCAGTATTTGTTGCATTTAGAAAAGTAATTCGATTGCTTTCTAATGGGTCAATTCCAATATATTCGGAATTCTTTGGAACAATTTCTTTTAAATAATTAAGACACCTACCATATCCGCAACCGATATCAGCGACTTTAATTTTATCATTGAAAGAAATTCCCTTATATGTAATCGAGCCAAGTTGATTGGGATTAGTTGATTGTTCTAGAATTATCCTCCCAATATATTGGTGTATGTCTACACGACCGAATGTTTTATTCAGTTTATCTAATGTTAGATTATTCATCAAGTAATAGTTGATTTACTTAGTAAATATTACTAATTAGTCAAATAAATTATCCTATGATTTCTAAATTCCTTTGCAAAGAGCCCTAATATTTAAATAACACCGCCTAAAAAGTATCCAAGAATTAATAATAGACCAACAGTCAGGTGCGTTCCAATATGGGTAACATTAACAGGTAATAATTCATACGGTAGTATTTGTCTATTCGCATCTTTACTTGACCATTTCTCTAACCATTCTTCACCTGATTTAATTCCTTTTCTAACTAGTATGAATGGAATTAGAGCTAATAACACCCATGGACTAGAAAATTGTGAGTAAAAGAAACCGAGAATTCCTAATACAAGTATGTACAAAAAGGTAATGTAAATTGAGATTTTATAAGCTTTAAATGGCCTCTCAAAATCAGCGATATCACCTGTGTCGGCTAGTCGGACAACCCATGTCCGTTTTCCAACTTCACGGTCAGCCAAATAATCTTGGAATCCATTAATAAATAGGATTAACCCAACTAATATTGCAATGGGTATAGATGCAATCAAAGCTGCATCAAAATTCCAAGCTTCCAAAGGGATTAATGCTTGTTTCTGAACATAATGTGTTCCCAATGCCATTACCGGACCAAAACCCAACATTACAGCAATATCACCAAATCCATGATAGCTCAATCTAAATGGATTGGCGGTATAAAATATTCCTAATGCAATACCGGTAACACCTAACCATAATAGTGGACTCAATGCAAAATATGCGCCATGTAGATTCACATTTAGCGATAGGCCAATCCAAACAACAACACCGAATAACGCTATTGCATATAAAAATGTTTGAGATGGTGACATTAACCCCGCTTGAATTACGCGCGATCCGCCATTGAACGGAGTGAATAATTTATTTACTTCGTCATTTCGAGTGATGTGATCGGAATAGTCATTAGCTATATTGGTTCCGGCATGGGCGAGGACAGCACCTAATAATGATAACCAAAAATACGGCCAATGAAATATACCGGATTGATAATAAAATACTGCTGCTCCAAGTGCAACGGGTACGACACTAGCGGTAAAGAATGGTGCGCGCATCTCACGGAAATATAATCCGACTTTTTTCAAAAACTTGGACGTTATACTTGATAAAAGTGACTTTTGATTTTGTGGAAATTCTTTCCATTCGAATTGAGTATCAGAATAGAAGTCCACATATTTAATAACAGTTGGCACAATTTTGTAATATCCTGTTATTTTATTCTTTTTCAGAAACTCATCGTCCATTTGTTTTTGAAAAGCTTTTGTAACCGATAAAATATTTTTTTTAGCTTTTGTAATTTCATCACCCGCTTTTATTTGATGAGCATAACCCGTGATTTGTAATTCCTTAATTCCTTCTTCTCCATCAGGGCGGACTACACATTGTACCTCAGGATTTACTCTGATTTGTTCTGCTTTTCGAGATGGGTTAAAGGTAAAAAAGTAAATATCAAACCCATCGTTGTAATAGTAAATATTAGCGGCAGAGGGATTGCTACCGACCGCTGTAGCGAGAGTAAGTACATTTCCTTTATTCAGCATTCCTAATATTTTTTTATCTAATTTATTTTGTTCCATTGATCTTCCTCATTTTAATTGTATCTCTTAATTCTTATTTTGGTGAAATAGGTGATAGTCCGGTTTTTAATGTATCCACAATTTCATAAATCCAATTATTATCATTTTTAGATATATTGGTTTTCGAATCAAATATTTCAAGGTAGTGGATTTGCAGAATTCGGTTCAGAATACTTTCCATCATAAATGCAACCGTACTCGGATTTAGGTTACTATCTAACTCTCTCCTTTCAATTCCTGTCTCAACAAAGTCAGTAAGGTACCGAATTGCTTCGTTATGCAAATTTTGAATGATTGCCTTGCCGTGTGGGGAGTCATCGCTGTTTAGCAAGCGGAAATATATTTTTGCTAAGCGCGGATGTTTGTTGATAAACACAACTCCGGCATTGATTATTTTGTTAAAACGAGTGAAAAATTCATCGTCCAAGGATTCATCGCGCACCTTTACCAAATAGGATTTTACTTCGAGCAGAGCAATTTGATAAATATGATCGAACAGCAGATTTTTTGACTTGAAATAATTGAATAAAGAACCCTTGGAAATTCCGGCTTTTTCCACAATTTTATTGACGCTGGCATTCTTAAAACCGTTATTGGCAAACTCATTAACGGATGCATCAATTATGGATTTTTGTTTTAAATACGCTAACTGTTCAAACTTATTTGTGCTTGTAGAAGTTGAATTCATTATAGGAATTTAAACAATAATGACCGGGTGGTCATTATTTTATTAAAAAATTATCTCATAAGCAAGGGGGAAATATTATTAGCGTTTGGTAAAAATGCCAGAGGAAAGTTTTGAACTTTAATAAACAAATGAAATTAATATTTGTAATTTATTGACAGAACTCCGAACTATTTATCTCTCCAATTTTTTATCATATTCCAGTGCCTTTTTGGCAAATATAATCCATTCGCCTGAATGTTTATGTGGAATTGCAATCCAACCTTTCATTTGTTTATCGGGAGCATTTAAGTGCGACCCGACGTTTGTGTCCGTAAGTTTTAGAGCCTCATCCCAAGATTGTTAATCAAGTTTGAAAACCGTATTGTTTTCCCAAAAAATGCCCCTGTTTTACCATTTGGTAAAGGTGCGCGATGAATCCTTGGA
>JBHPEE010000041.1:0-15989 GCA_042577295.1 Fidelibacterota bacterium
ACAAATTTTAAATATAACTGACCTACTTCCTAAAAAGTTATACCCATGTTTAATTAAGGTATGATATTGTTACACTTTGTCTGGCACATTAGTAAAATAATTCAGATGTCCGTCTTAGAAAGTCTCACTAATCTCTTTATACATCGTGACATCCCGGAGCATATCCGCAGTGAAAATGGTTCTGAGTTCACTGCGAAGGCAGTACGCCAGTGGCTAAAAACCTTTGATGTGACTACCCTGTATATTACACCGGGAAATCCTTGGGATAATGGCTATATTAAATCTTTAAACGGTAAGCTGATAGATGAATTTTTGAATGTAGATATCTTTGATATATTATATAAAGCTAAAGTGCTCATTTATCGCTAGAGACAACATTATAACCATGTTTGTCCACACAGCAGTTTGGGATACAGACCACCGGAGACAGTCATCCCATCAACACACAAAACAATATTATATGTAAATTAAATCAAATTACCCTACCTTTGTCAGTGTTCCAAACAGTTGGGGCTGGTTACTGAGATTATCAAGATTATCAAACAAATACTTGAATCGTTAAACAAGTAATCAAAAAAAACAATCCTTTCAGATTGTTTTTAGCTTACAAAATATTTCGATATATAATATATTAAATTATGCAATTAATATCACAATTATTGCAAAGATTAAATAGGGGAACAATGCCATTGTCTTTAAATTGAACACTCGATAAAATATAGTTTCGATTGGGTACGCATAATCATTATTTGATTAAACAATTATACACATATCAATAAGAAATATTATTAAATATATGGATACTTACCGATGTAGAGTTTGGCGTTCTAAGAGAAATTGATAATCTTTGTTGCTGTTTATTGAAAATATAAATTGTAATTACAATTTGACACTAATTAACCATGATAGAGATATTTGTGGGATAAACAATTCTTAAGTAAATTAACTCAAATTATGAAAATAGAAATTGAAAAAAAGTTTTTAGTTAAAAACGATACTTTTAAAAGTGAATCTGAAAAAGAAATAAGGATCATTCAAAGATATTTATCATCTGCCCCCGAAAGGTCGGTAAGAGTTCGTATTCAAGGAGATATGGGTATTATTTCTATTAAAGGTTTAGGTAGCAACTCTGGTATGTCACGTTTTGAGTGGGAGAAAGAAATATCAGTAACGGATGCCAATGACTTATTTACTCTTTGTGAACCGGGAGTTGTCGATAAAACACGGTACATTGTCAAGAACGGACAACATGTTTTTGAAATTGACGAATTTTACGGTGAGAACGAGGGACTAATCATAGCTGAAATTGAGCTATCATCTGAAGAAGAATTTTTCATTAGACCTGATTGGCTAGGAGATGAGGTGACTGCTGATAAAAAATACTTCAACTCAATGTTGATAAAGAATCCATATTCTAATTGGAAAAATTCAGATGATTAACATGATGAACAAGAAGGACATAGAATTGAAATAGATTTCCTAGCTATGATAAAATTAAAAACCAATAAATTGAGGATAATTGCTATTGTAGTAATGAGTTTCATTCAACCACTCGCAGGAATGGATTCAGAAGAAACTATTCAATGGACATTTCTAATATTTGGGTTATTGGGTGGTCTAGCATTATTCTTATATGGAATGGAGAAAATGAGCGATGGTTTGAAAAAAACTGCGGGGGATCGTATTCGTTCAATTCTATCTACTCTGACAAATAACAGATTAATGGGATTGACAGTTGGCGCGATTGTCACAATGATGATCCAAAGTAGTAGCGCAACCACGGTAATGCTAGTTAGTTTCGTTCAAGCCCAAATGATGACCTTTGTGCAATCTTTAGGAGTAATTCTTGGCGCAGGTATTGGTACGACAATTACCGCCCAGCTTATTGCCTCCAATTTAACAGATTATGCTTTACTTATGATTGCGATTGGATTTGGCATAGAAATTTTTTCGAAAAAGGACACGAGCAAACATCTTGGTGAAATAATAATGGGGTTTGGTATTCTGTTCTTTGGTATGAAACTTATGTCCGACGCAATGGCACCACTTAGAACATATGCACCATTCATAGATATGTTAAATGGGTTAAAGAATCCCTTACTTGGATTGCTGATAGGGGCAGTTTTTACAGCATTAATACAAAGCAGCAGTGCTTTTACAGGTATTATAATTGTTTTAGCCCAGCAAGGATTACTTACTCTTGAGGCCGGAATACCATTGATTCTCGGTTCTAATTTGGGAACTTGTGTTACTGCAGGTTTGGCAAGTATTGGTGCATCCCGTGAAGCTAAGCGGGTCGCTTTAGCGCATACTATGTTTAAAGTAGGAGGTATATTACTTTTTGTTTTATGGATACCAACTTTTGCAGATATAATTCGAAACATATCACCAGCAACCAATGCTATTGGATTGGATAAATTAGCTGCCGAAACTCCCAGACAAATTGCGAATGCTCATACTCTTTTTAACGTCAGTTTAGTTTTTATATTCCTACCATTTACTATTTTATTTTCTAAACTAATATTGATAATCCTTCCAAGACGTGATGCTGAAATAGGGGTAGTCCCTGTTATCTGGCATTTGGATGATTCGGCAGTCTCAACTCCTGCGTTGGCCATTGGGCTTGCGCAAACAGAAATTTCTAGGATGGCAAAAATATCAAAACGAATGCTAAATGCAATCATAGTCCCGTTTATTTCTATCGAAGAGAAAAGTGATGAAATTTATCCTCAATTGACACTAAGAGAAGGAATCGATATGCGAGAAGAAAAAATTGATTTCCTTGAAGAAAAAATTACTGAATATCTCTTTCGTATCACTAGAGAGGAGTTAAGTAAAAACCAAGCGTCAGAAGTTTATGCTATGATGGCTATAGCCAAGGATATGGAGAGCATTGGCGATGTTGTTCATAGAAATTTAGTGCCATTGATCGATAAAAAAAATGCATTGAAAAAAGATTTTACTAATGAAGGTAAAAAAGAGATCATAGATTATCATATTAGCGTTATGAAGCAAATCAGTCGATTAGAAAATGCCTTGACCGAGATGGATTTCAATAAGGCAAATAAAATATTAAAAAAAGAAGAAAAATATCAAAATATTGAATTTGAGTATAGAATGGCCCATATTAAACGCGTACAAAAAGAAAAATCAAAATCAATATTGACACATGAAATCCACATGGACCTTATGGACATGTTAAAACAAATACATATGTATTTGAAGAATATGGCAAAAGAAATTACTGATTTAGAACAAAATTCAAATGACGCAGATTCAAAATAATATTGGATAACACATTAAGAAATATAAATATTATTGTTAATTATTACATTTCATTGAATCAATAAAATATTTATATGTTTCATTAATATTTTTTAAGGTAATTAATTTATCTGATATACTAATTCTCCCATTTTAGTTTTTCGAAATATGCCCCTTTATTATATATTAATTGCGTAAATTTTGGTTAAGAAAAATTACTGCAAACTGGAAATACATATATATCAGATATATAAAAGAAGGGAAGTGGAAAAGCTTCCCTTTATTATTTTTATAATTAAGAATTTGTTAAGTATTATGAGATTTTAGAATAGGATAAAAAAACATTATGGATGTAAGAAATATTGCAATTATTGCACATGTTGACCACGGTAAAACAACAATGGTCGATAGAATTCTGCATCAGGTAAATTTGTTCAGAGATAATCAGGATATACAAGATTTGATTCTGGATTCAAATGATCTGGAACGCGAAAGGGGCATCACAATATTGTCTAAGAACGTATCAGTAAGATATAAAGGTACAAAAATAAATATTATCGATACACCCGGTCACTCAGATTTTGGTGGCGAAGTTGAAAGGGTTTTAAATATGGCCGACGGTGTATTGGTACTTGTTGATGCACTTGAAGGACCAATGCCACAAACACGGTTTGTTCTGCAAAAGGCATTGAAATTTGGCATAAACCCCATAGTAGTAATCAATAAAGTCGATAAACCAAACTGTAATCCGGATGAAACAAGCGAACTTGTTTTTGAACTAATGTATTCTTTGGATGCTTCTGAAGAACAGCTGAATTATCCAACAGTATATGGTTCTTCAAAACAGGGATGGATGGGACCCGATTGGAAAAAACCAACAAGTGATGTTTCCTATTTGTTAGATACAATTATTAATTATTTTGATCCCCCGGAAGACAATCCTGGAACTCTGCAATTGCAGATTAGCTCATTGGACTATTCATCATATACCGGGAGAATTGCAGTAGGAAGAATACATAGAGGAAGTATAAAAATGGGCGATAAGGTGTCGGTTGTTCAAAGAAATGGTCTGATTCATAAATCTGCTGTGAAGGAGTTGTATCTATTCGAAGGATTGGGAAAAGAAAAAACCAAAGAAGAAGTTAGATCGGGTGAAATCGTAGCAGTCATGGGTCTCGAGAATTTTGATATTGGAGACACAATTGCTGATTTTGAAGAACCTGAAGCTTTGATACCCATTGCTATTGATGAACCAACAATGAGCATGTTGTTTACGATTAACAACTCTCCTTTTTTTGGAAAAGAAGGAAAATACATAACCTCAAGACATGTTAGAGATAGATTATATAAAGAAACTGAAAAAAATCTAGCCTTAAAAGTAGAAGAAACTGATTCACCTGATAAATTGCTTGTTTATGGTAGAGGAATCCTTCATTTATCAATTCTAGTTGAAACGATGAGGAGGGAAGGGTACGAACTTCAAATAGGTCAACCTAAAGTAGTCATTAAAGAAATTGACGGTTATAAAAATGAACCTATAGAATATTTATATGTAAATGTTCCGCAGGAATTCTCAGGAAAAGTGATAGAGATTGTTGCAAATCGTAAGGGAGATATTCTCAATATTGAGAGAAAGAATGATAGAATAAATCATGAGTTTAAAATTTCTTCAAGAGGATTAATCGGACTTACTAATCAAATATTAACAAAAACTGAGGGCGAAGCAGTAATATCACATCGGTTTAAAGGTTTTGAACCATGGAAAGGCGTAGTAGAAGCTAAGAGGAATGGTGCGCTGATAGCTATGGAAACAGGTACATCTATTGCTTACTCAATAGATAAACTTCAAGATAGAGGTAAATTTTTCATTGATCCTAACGAACGAGTATATGCCGGCCAAGTTATCGGAGAAAGTACAAGATTCGATGATATAGTAATAAACGTAACAAAAACGAAAAAGCTTTCCAATATGCGTGCTTCTGGATCAGATGAAAAAGTGTCTATCGCTCCGGCCACAAAGTTCTCATTGGAAGAATCTCTGGAGTATATTGCAGATGATGAATATGTTGAAGTAACACCAAAATCTATTCGCTTAAGAAAAATATCGCTTAGTGAACTTGACAGGAAAAGAGAAAAAAATCGGAAGGGATAACAATTTATTTCAAATTGACTTACTATTTGTTTCTGCTTTCAGCAGATATGTAAAACAATATTAAAAATATATACTTGTTTGCAATAAGGTCTATTATGATGGATATGGAATAAAATATTCTAATAAATAAGAGTTCGAATTATCTGTAATTTATATATACTATGCTAATTGTGCAATTTTACATGATATGCATATTTACGCTTTTTTTACATGGAACACATACATACGAATCTATCTAGAGTTGCAAAATCATTAATAAATTTAGCTAACGAATAAAGAATTTAAAAAATATGAAAATATTATTATTTATGACTCTGCTGGTATCGATGTGCATTGCTGAGGAAATTAAATTTAGTGCACTGGCCTATTATGAATATTCATATTACTCTGACAATGATGCTGTTGTCTCTAATGAATTTGAGTTTCGTCGTGTATATTTCGGTTTAGAAAAAATAATATCTAATACAGTTTCCTATAAATTTCTAACAGATGTAGGAAGACGAAGTGACGATGGTCGATTAGAAATTTATATAAAAAATGCAAAAATAGATTGGAAAACTCAAATTGGAAAATTTGTAATTGGCATGCAAGCAATGAATGTCTTCGATATCCAAAAAAACACTTGGGGATATCGTTCTATTGATAAAACTGCAATGAATAAAAATAATTGGGCAAGTTCAGCAGATATCGGATTGGGCTATTATAATAATTATAATTGTTTGAATTATAATATATTAATAACAAATGGTACCGGATTTAAATTACCGGAGAATGACTCTTATAAGAAATTATCTACACAAGTTTATTATGGCGAAGGTAAATTGAGTTCAAAGGACGGTATGAACTTAGGTTTCGTTTTTACATATGAACCGTATTATTCAGAAGGAGGGACTACAGAATCTAAATTTGTTGCGGGTATTTTTGGTGGATACGCCGTAGATCATTTTAGAATCGGTACAGAATTCGGACAATTAATGGATTCTGATATTAACGCATCAATGAACATAATTTCTGGATATGGGAATTATTCTATTAGTAATCAATTCGATATATTTGCAAAATTGGATAATGTCAACAAAAATTCTGCAATATCGAATTATGCAATTTTAGGAGTTGCAATTTCTCCTGAAAAGGGATATAAAATAATGCCCAATATTCGATATATTTCAAATGATAATTCAAAAAATATTATAAATTATTATCTGAACTTTGAGTTCAGTATATAAGTGTCATAATTGATGCATTTATAGTCTTGTCATACGTAGAATCATAAACCAAAATAAGAATTACTTAATTTAGAAAATACTAATTTGTTATTATTGTAATTAATATCAATTATTATAATTAATTTTATCTGTTATGAATAATCTTATATTATATTTTTTATTGGCATTAATAGTTTCATTTATATGCTCACTAATTGAATCTGTAATTCTATCAATTCGGTTCAATCATATTCATATAATGAAAAAAAAAGGAAGTAAAGCTGGGTTAATTCTTGAAGAACAGAAAATGAATATTAGTCGCTCACTTGCAGCGATTTTGACATTGAATACAACCGCTAATACTGTTGGTGCTGCAGGGGTAGGAGCAGAAGCTTTTAATATTTTTGGAAACGAATGGGTTGCAATAATCTCAGGAATACTGACATTTTCAATTTTAATTTTCTCCGAAATCATTCCAAAAAACCTAGGTGCAGTATATTATAAAGAATTAGCAGTATTTACCGCTTATACAATAAGAGCATTAATTTTTATAGCCTTGCCATTTGTATATCTCTCGGAAGGATTTTCAAAATTATTTAAATCCAATAATGATCATTATGCCGTAACAAGAGAAGAGATGATTGCAATGGCAGAGAGAGGAGAAGATGAAGGTGCCCTAAAAGAGCAGGAAAGTGATGTAATTGAAAACCTGCTTCGCTTAAAAGACGTTTCAGCTGAAGCAGTTTTAACACCACGTTCTGTAGTTTTTGCGCTTGAAAAAAACATGACTGTAAAAGAAGTTATAGAAACCCATACGCCCATCGCTTTTTCTAGGATTCCAATCTATGAGAATAATTTAGATAATATCGTCGGATTTGTTCATCGCTATGATCTTGTTCAGAAACAGGCAGTTGACGATTTTGAAAGTCGTATGGAAGAATTTATGGAACCAATATCGACTATTTTAAAATCAACTTCGGTGGCAACAGTTTTGGATGAATTTGTAAAAAGTCATCAACAAATATTTATGGTGGAAGATAAATTTGGATCAATTGTCGGGTTAATTACACTTGAGGACGCTATTGAAACACTTTTGGGTGTAGAAATTGTTGATGAACATGATTCTGTTATCGACATGCGGAAACTTGCGATTGATCGCCGTAAAAAACGACTTTCCACACAAAAGCATTCCCATTTGAATGAATAGTTTTAAATATCATTCACAATATCAAATAAATCGAATAAAGAAGAAATATGCATACGGCATTAATTAGTAATTCATTTGGACTACTAGCAATTCTGCTCATAATACCTGCAATTATTTTTATGATTGATTCTCATGCAAAATACGGCAAGATATTTAAAATCATTCCTCCACTAGTTTTTGCATATTTTATTCCTACAATTTTAACCGCTTTTGACATAATACCCTCAGAAGCAGTTGTTTATAAACAAATCAAAACATATGTATTACCTGCAAGTTTATTGCTGCTCACTTTAGCAGTAGATATAAAGGGAATTATCAGGCTTGGAAGCAAAGCATTAATAATGTTTTTTTCAGGAACATTGGGTGTAGTTATCGGTGGACCGATTGCATTATTTATATTTAGAAATCAACTCCCCGATGAAATTTGGCGAGGAATGGCAGCACTTGCCGGTTCTTGGATTGGTGGTGGTGCTAACTTCATTGCAATAGGTAAATCCGTAGGTGCAACTGATGCAATGCTAGGTCTGATGGTTGTTGTTGATGTGTTAGTAGCGAATATTTGGACAGGAATACTTTTATATCTCGCAGGACGATATAAGTCCATTGATAAGCGTCTGGATGCAGATAATACAATGATTGAAGAGTTGAAAGAGAAAGTTATTAGTTTTCAAAACAAAACTAATCGGGTTTCTACTACAACCGATTATATGGTTATTATGGCATTGGCTTTTGGAGGAGCATGGTTAGCATTTTTACTTGGCAATGCTTTACCCGAATTTGGCGATATCATTTCACACACAACTTGGAAAATTATAATTATCACTACTTTAGGAGTAGTATTCTCATTTACGAAAGTCAGAAATCTTGAAGGGGCAGGTGCTTCAAAGTTAGGAACAGTTATGCTTTATCTGCTTATAGGTGTAATTGGGGCAGCTGCAGATTTGCGTGAGGTAGTTCAATATCCTTATCTTTTTGCAATGGGTTTAACCTGGATTTCGATTCATATAATTATAATGTTGTTTGTTATGAAACTAATCAAAGCACCGTTATTTTTTATGGCCGTCGGTTCCCAAGCAAATATTGGAGGAGCTGCTTCAGCACCAATAGTTGCATCGGCATTTCATCCGGCATTAGCAACTGTTGGAGTAATGCTCGGCATTGCCGGTTATGTAGTTGGTACTTATGCGGCATTAATCTGCGCCGCACTAATGCAAATGATATAGATTGAAGATGTAATAAATTTCGGGTAAATTGCCCGGCAAAATTTTAGGAGAAAAGTGTATTATGGCTAAGAAGCAATTGAGTTTTGCTGAAAAAGCAACAAAACAGAAATCACAAAAAGATTGGAAAACAGTTAAGTTTGTAAAAAGTGAGCGTTCAGATAAAACCGGTAGTTGGCGTTTTAATGAAAGCTTTATTAGGCTTGCTACCAATGAAAATATAGATCAAGCTTTAACAAGAATGGAAAAAGAAGTTAAAGAATTAGCTGAAGAAATGGCCTCCATGGAGGATATTTCTCCGATAGTTGATAATAAATCTGATGAAAAAGTAGTAGAAGTTTTAGAATCAAAAGTTGAAGAAATTGCAGAAGCAAAAGAGACTGATGTAGAAAAAAAGATTGATACTAATGTTAATATTGAAAAAGCTGAATCCGTACAACCCGCTAAAGAAGCTTAATTAAATTGTTATATTGGAGGCGTGGCAGAGCGGTTGAATGCACCGGTCTTGAAAACCGGCAAGGGTTAATGCCCTTCAGAGGTTCGAATCCTCTCGCCTCCGCGCTAAATTCAGAGAGGTATTAAAAAAAATTGGAGAGGTGTCCGAGAGGCTTAAGGAGCACGCTTGGAAAGCGTGTGTGCAGCAATGTACCGTGGGTTCGAATCCCACCCTCTCCGCAATCATTTGAGAGATAAATGAGAAGTAAGGTAAAAACTGAAATAGCATATATCAATAATATTTTAGTCTAAATTACTATAGCAATGAATTCAAAAATACCACGTGTTCGATTTGCACCTAGTCCAACCGGACAACTTCATTTGGGTGGCGCTAGAACGGCATTATTTAATTGGCTGTATGCTAGAAAACATGGTGGTAAATTTCTTTTAAGAATTGAAGATACAGATAAACTGCGTTCGAAACAGGAATTTACTGACCAAATTTGTGAATCATTGAGGTGGCTTGGTTTTGACTGGGATGAAAAAATTGTATTCCAATCAAAACGATTTGAATTATATCAAAATGCAATTGAAAAATTGTTGGAAACAGGAAATGCATATAGATGTTTCTGTTCAAAAGAAAAAATTGCGGAGGAACGGAAACAAGCAGAAATGCGAGGAGATGGATATTTTTATTCAGGAACATGTCGCAATCTTGATGAGAGTATAATTCAAAATAATATAAAAAGTGGTTTTCCTTTCTCAATGCGTATTTTAGTGCCGGAGGGTTACACAGAATTTGATGATAAAATATATGGGAATATTCGCGTCAATAATAATGAAATTGACGATTTTATTGTCGCCCGAACTGATGGAAATCCTGTCTATAATTTAGTCGTTACAATTGATGATAGTGATATGGAGATAACTCATATTATACGTGGCGAAGATCATATATCTAACACAGCAAAGCAACTTATGATTTATAATGCGTTAAATCTTCCAATTCCTGAATTCGCTCACCTTCCAATGATTTTAGGCGCTGATAAAAAAAGATTGAGCAAACGACATGGAGCTACCGGTGTACAGGAATATTGCGATCAAGGGTATTTATCAGATGCTTTAGTAAACTATTTAGCATTATTAGGATGGAATCCCGGAACAGAGCAGGAAATATTTTCCACAGACCAATTGGTTGATCAATTTTCAATTGAAAGAGTACAGAAAAAAAGTGCTGTATTTGACGAAAGAAAATTACAGTGGGTGAGTGGTCAACATATTTTTCAAAAATCAGCAAATGAAATATTAGATAGCATACAAATTTATGATCCCAGTTGGCGAAAATCTGTAGATGAGAACTATATTCTTAAAGTAATTGAGTTAATGAAGGAAAGAGTAAAGTCATTGCGTGAAATGCAATACATGACATCTATCTTTTTCGAAGATCCAAAAGATTATGATAAAAATACTGTCAGAAAGAATTGGAATGACAATTCAGTAAATGAATTAATTGATAAATTTAATAATTCGTTAGAAAAGATTGAATCGTGGAACACGGATAATATCGAAATGGCTTTACGCTATCTTGCTGAAAGCGAAAATATCTCTGCCGGAAAAATAATTCACCCAACAAGATTAGCATTAAGTGGTATTGGATCAGGTCCATCACTATTTGATATGATGGAGATTTTAGGTAAAGAAACATGTCTCCGAAGATTGAAAAAGGCGTTAAACAAATTACCGTCATAGGAGTGAAAAGATGTTGGTGATTTATGCGCTCAATTCTTAATTTTTGACCCAATCTTGAAAAAGTATTGATGGGGAGTCGTCCAATGGTAAGACTCAGGATTCTGGTTCCTGCTATCGGGGTTCAAATCCCTGCTCCCCAGCTCACAAAATAATTCCGTTAATTGTTATTAGGAGGAACCATGTCATATAAAATCCGAAAGTTGAATTATTATTATGCAATAACTCAAGATAAACCAGGTGAAGCGCATAAAATTCTTTCAATATTGGCAGATGTGGGTGTAAATCAACTCGCATTTAATGCGATGCAAATGGGTCCTGAAAGATCTCAAATTACTTTGTTCCCTGAAGATGAGTCCTTGCTTATAAATGTTGCCCAAAAAGCCGGTTTAAACCTAGATGGGCCTTATCAGGCAATATTGGTGCAAGGCTCTGATAAGTTAGGTGCTTTAGTTGAAGTACATGAAAAACTACATAATGCAAATATAAACATAGCTTCGTCAACAGCTATAGCAGATGGAAGCGGTAGCTTTGGATATTTAATATATGTACGTCCTGATGACTATAACAAGGCAGCCGACGCCTTATCAATATAATGGATAAAATACGTAACATAACAAAATTACCTTCGGAATTTATAGATGATCCAAAATTTAAAAGTAAACTACGGACGAAGTATTTGGGAGCAGCTGTCGGTAGTGAAAAATTGTATATAAATATAGATTACGTTAAACCTGGTGGAAAGAGCGCAAAATATCATTCACATTCTCATCAAGAAGAATTCTTTGCAATTTTGAAAGGAAGCGGGCTCCTAAGATTTAACAAAGAAGAAATACAAGTAAATACTAACGATTTTTTTGCAAAACCGGCAGGGCGAGGAATTGCGCATCAATTCATAAATAATAGTGATGATATATTAATAATCTTTGATTGCGGAACAAAAAATGATAATGATGAAATATATTATCCTGATGAAGACGTAACATATAAAAAAATGGAAAAACAAGCCTACAGAAAAGGTGAATTAATTAAGAATTGGTCTACTGATCTGAATGAATAAAGGAATCCTATTCAAAAATCGTGACAAATGGCGTTCGTGGCTAAAAAGTAATCATCAAAATGAAAAACATGTTTGGTTGATTTACTATAAAAAGCATATCATGAAAAATTCTGTTACCCAACCTGATGCCGTTGAAGAAGCTTTGTGCTATGGGTGGATTGATTCTATAGTGCGACGAATTGATGAAGAAAAGTATATGCAAAAGTTTACTCCTCGCAATGAAAAAAGCATTTGGTCGGATATAAATAAGAAACGGGTTGCATTGTTAATTAAAAATGGTAAAATGACCGAAGCTGGAATGAAAAAGGTAAGAGCTGCTAAGAAGAACGGCTATTGGAATAAAATTAATGATAATTCAGATATAAAAAATATTCCTGTGGAATTAGAAATTGCTTTATCTAAGAACGAAAGAGCGCATTCAAACTTCAATCAATTAGCTGCTTCTTATAAAAAACACTATATTTATTGGATTGCCACCGCAAAAAAAGAGGAAACTAGAATAAGGAGAACCTTAAAGGCCATTCAACTCCTTGAGCGTAATGAAAAATTAGGTATGGTATAAATAGAAAATGGTCAATTCTAATAAAATCACCATCAAGATTTCTAATCTGACAAAATTGTTCGGACAGTTAGTTGCTGTAAATGATCTGTCATTAGATATTTACAAAGGTGAGATATTCGGATTCTTAGGACCAAATGGCGCGGGGAAAACCACAACAATTAAAATGGTATCAGGTCTGTTATCCCCAACAAGTGGTGCGATTACTATTTTTAACAAATATTCTGATAACAATAATCTTAAAACGCACATCGGAATTTGTCCTCAGGAAAATATATTTTGGCTAAAGTTAACATGTTCCGAACAATTAATATTTATGGGAAATATGTATGGATTGTCCGGTAAATCGCTTAAAAAAAGAGTAGGGAAGTTACTCGATTGGATGGCATTGAATGATAAGCGAGATACTTTGGCATATAAATTATCAGGCGGAATGAAACGCAGATTGAACATCTGCTTGGCACTTATTCATGATCCGGAAATTTTAATTTTAGATGAACCGGAAGCCGGATTGGACCCTCAAAGCAGAATATTAGTTCGGAATTTTATAAAATCCTTAACGAAAGAAAAAACAATAATATTAACGACTCACAATATGGATGAGGCAGATCGATTATCTAATCGGGTAGCGATAATTGATCAGGGGAAATTATTATTAGTAGATACACCGGAAAATCTTAAAAAGACGATAGGGGAGGGTGATTTACTAGAAATAGATTTGACACTAAAGAATAAAGCCAAATTGGACAATATTAAGCAAAGTCTGATGGAAATTTGTGATAATGTACTAATTAGAGATAATTCATTAATTGTTAAATCTGTCAATTTAATTGAATTGATATCTGCAATTACCGATAGAATAAATCAAAATGGTGCGAAAATCAATAAATTTACACTACGAGAAAATACTTTAGAAGATGTGTTTATACATTTGACAGGAAGGATGCTACGGCAATGATACTGTTAAGTGTTATATCGAAAAGTATCAAGGAACAGTTACGGAATTATTGGATTCTCCTGTTAACAATTTCCTTGGCGCCATTTTTTGTATTCGTGTACTATTTAATTATTGAATCATCAGAACCGCAATACGATCTACTTTTGCTTAATAATGATCAAGATATCGTTTATTATGAAAAGGAAATCAATTTAGGGGAAACTTTAATCAGTTATTTTAGAGAAGTGAATAATGATTCTATCAGTATTCCTCTGAAAATAAAAATTACTGCTGACAGAGAAGATGCAATAAGTCAGTTAAAAACGCATAAATCTGATGCTCTGATTGTTATTCCGGAAAATTTTTCAAAAAATATTATTCACAATGCAAATGATATAGAAATTGAATTTATCGGTGATTTAACAAATTTAAATTATATGATCAGTGCTGTTTGGGCAAATGAAATCATCAGTTCATTTCTTGATAAAATATCGGATAGACCTAAACAGTTTATTGTCAAAGAAAGTAGTCTCGGTATTTCCGGTAAAGTCGATGATTTTCAACTATCAGTACCCGGATTGCTCATTCTTTCCATTATAATGTTGATGTTTTCAGCTTCTATGGCAATAATCTCAGAGGTAGAAAATAAAACGATGCTGCGGTTGAAGTTATCCAAATTAAGGGCATGGGAATATCTGACAGGAGTGGGCATAGTGCAAATAATGATTGGTGTTATAGCGATATTTTTAACTCTTGCTAGTGCTGTAGCGTTGGGATTTGACTTGCATGGATCATTAATAATATTAACCCTAATCGCCATATTAACAAGCATTTCTATCGTTGCTTTCAGTTTAATAATAGCGGCATTTACAAAAACCGCAAATGAAATATTGATACTAGGAAATTTCCCGTTATTTTTATTTATGTTTTTTACAGGAGCAGCATTTCCTATCAAAGCAAAGGCATTATTTGAAATTTTCGGATATCCGGTGTCCTTACAAGGATTAATGTCACCAACTCATGCAATATCGGCATTGAATAAAATAATGATAATGAATATGGAATTCAGAGATATTATTCCTGAAATTATTGCATTACTAATGATTACTATACTTTATTTTTTACTTGGTATTTGGATATTTCAGAAAAGGCATATGAGGCTAGTTTGAACAAGGAGTATTTTCATAAAAAAAAAAGGACGCTAAGAAGCGTCCTTTTTTTTCAATTCAATTTAGAAAGATGAAATTGCACCATCTAATAAAGCTTCTACATATTTTGGATTGTGTACACCAAGACTGCGATCTTCTACTAATCCGATCCAGATGAAAAAGGCTTCCGCTTCTTCCACGGTAAATATTCCTACAACAGGATGATATTCACCTGCATAGGATACTAATTCAATTACACCAGTATCTTGGTTTATTTCATAAATATCTTCATGACCTTTTTCAACAACACCAGCAGCAACTAACAAGTCTCTAAGTTCATCAAGTTTATCTTCAATGTCAGTTTGAACATTACCGTAATCAAAGTCAGTTGTTGCATGACAATCATTACAGGCATCCAATTGTGGAGTAAAATCATGATTACCATCGTACATATGACATCCGGTACAAGATGCAGCCATATGGTATGAAGAACCTGGGGCAGGAAAAGCGCCTGTTCCCATCTCTGGAAATCCAACACCTGCAACAACATTAGCTTGGGCACCATGGTGTGGTCCATAATGTGTGCTACTGATAAAGAAACTACCGGCTGGGACTTCTGTTTCATCTACATCATCATCGTCTAGATCAACCATATCCCCACCTTCATCAGTAGGACCGGCTCTTCTTGATTGATGGCAATTTGCACAGAGATTACTAAAGCCTTGAATATTAAGGTTATTATTTCCCTTAAGAAGGAAATCACTACCACCAGAAACTGATGCGGCTGTAGTTAGACGTAAATTGTAATCCTGAGATGTGAAAGTTGTATGAAGAGTATGACAAGTTTTGCATTCAAACTGATTATTCCCGCTGACAATGCCTCCCATTGTTTCTCCGTCTGCAGCATATTCAATGAATCCTTGGCTTGTATGACATTGAACACAGCTACTACTCCAAGTACTTTCGCGCTCTGCGTCAACTGCTCCTACATTATGAGACGACCTTGCAAATTGAGCCACCTTCATTTCAAAATCTTCAGTCGCATGACATTCTAAA
>JBHPEE010000042.1:0-15773 GCA_042577295.1 Fidelibacterota bacterium
TAACATTGTGTTAGGGGTTTCCATAGTACATATACCTGAAGATCAGACAGAATTGTGGGAAAATATGTATGCCCTATGATTTTTAATGATTATAATGGCATTTAGGCTGTTTCCAGCGATTATGTTGGGTTATATGGTACAAGTGGATTAAGTAATTTTACTCTTAGTGAATTTCAAATTTATGAAGTACAAACTGTAATTCTTGATGTACTAAATAGTACTTACAATTTGGATCTAGATTAATTATTAATTTTATAATAAAGAATTAAGAAAACATATTCTTTCGATTTAATGCTTTCAGCGCTTCACGCTTAGTCAATCCAGAAAAACTATCTTCATGTATTTTAACAAATTTTACAACCCATTCAGGATCAGTATAGCTATATTGTCGTAAAGTCCATCCAATAGCTTTCCGAATAAAAAATTCTTTTTCATGGGCAAGTTTCAAAATTGTCTCTGAAAGTAGTTCTATATTTGTATTTTGTTTATGTTTCAAGTGAGCTAGGAGAGAGGCACGTCTCATCCAAAAGTTTTCATCATCTGACCATTTTGCGAGCTGTTTTTCAAAATGTCTGTATTTACACACTAATTGTCCAATTAAATTGGATGAAAGACAATCTACTGTATCCCAGTTGGTAGCAGATCGTAATAATTGCTCGAATAAATTCCATGCTGATTCGTCATGATATATTTTATACCTTTCAGAAATTTCCAGTGCTTCGTACATTTCTTCCCGATGTGATCCATTCCATAATTCCAAAATTACTTTTTCCCACTCGCATCGTGATTTAATTGGGTATGTCCTTATTGCTTCTCGAAATATTATTTTCCTTTGAACAGATTGTACACCATAGAAAAGTTGATCAGTTTTCATGTATGCTTGCATCTGCATAGCTTTATTTGCATCACCAAAACGTATCAATTCGTTTTTTATGTATTTGGTAATTATTTCCATTAGTGTTCTTTTAGTTTGTCTATCAATATTTCGGTCCTAATTTTAATAATACTACTTTGTAATTCAACTAAATTGTTTAATATAAAATAGTTGTTACCAATTTGAATTAATATAATAATAACCGTATTTTTCTAATTCATTTTATATGAATTAATATTACATAATTAAACAGTTCCGTAATGGATAAAAATATTATAAAAGATATCCGAGATAATGACCATCGTGCATTATCTAGAGTTATTACTCAAATTATAGATAACAAAGATATTGATAGTCGATTCTATCAAGATATTTATCCTTATACGCAAAAAGCAATACGTATCGGTATTACCGGACCGCCCGGAGCCGGTAAAAGCACACTAATCGATCAATTGATCCAAGCAATAATTGATGATAAAAAATCTGTAGGAGTTATTGCTATTGATCCAACAAGTCCATATACAGGTGGCGCTCTGTTAGGTGACCGTGTGAGGATGAACAAATTTACTTGGAATGATAATGTATTTATAAGGAGTATGGGCTCACGCGGTGATTTGGGAGGTTTAGCTAAGAGAGCGCAGGATGTGGGCGATATTCTCGCAGCAAGTGGAAAAGATATTGTTATTTTTGAAACGGTTGGTGTTGGTCAAGGAGAATACGATGTGATAAAAGCTGTTGATATTGCAGTGGTTGTATTAGTTCCTGAATCGGGAGATGCGGTACAGTTGATGAAGGCCGGATTAATTGAAATTGCCGACTTTTTTGTAATAAACAAATCAGATAGGCCCGGAGCTACAAGATTAGCAACAACTCTGAAATCACTTTTACATAGCAATCATGGTAATAGTAGATTAGAACCACCCGTTTTAAATACAATAGCGAATAAAGGCGAAGGAATCATTGAATTATATAAAGAAGTATTTAATCATTTAAATTTAATGGATGAGAAAGGTATTATAACTCAAAAACAGCTTGATCGACACCGCGAGAGGGTATTTTCTTTGATACAAAATAAATTGTTAGAAGAATTTTGGACATCAAAAAGATTAGTTGAGCTCGAACAACATACCAAAGATGTAGAATCAATTAAATCTTCTGCCTATGAAATTGCTCATCAAATAATGGATGAAACAAAATATGACTAAAGACATTGTTGAGATGGGGTTCTTAGACCACCTTGAAGAATTTCGCTGGCGTATTATTAAATCGATTGCTGCTGTGATTATTGGAGCGGTTGTTTCATTTGTTTTTATTGATTTAATAATGGACATCTTAGTAGCTCCCACACAAAAAATTAGCGACCAATTTACACTGCAAGTTTTGAAAGTGCAGGGCATGTTCATGGTGAAGTGGGGGTTAGCTTTCGTCGGGGGATTTATATTAGGATTACCAGTAATTACCTATCAATTATGGAAATTTGTCGCGCCAGGTTTATACGGAACTGAAATAAAATTTATTCTACCGATAATAGTTTTTACTTATGTGGCATTTTTATGTGGAATCTTGTTTGCATATTTTGTGTTAATACCATTCTCACTCAATTTTTTTACATCAATGGGTTATGGTGATATTCAAAATAATATATCCATCAACTATTATTTTAGTTTCATTACATGGCTTATGATGGGTGCCGGCATTATTTTTGAAATGCCGATTGTGTCATTCATTTTATCATCAGTTGATATATTAACTCCAAAATTTCTTAGAATATATCGCCGACATGCGATTGTAGCAATAATGATACTTTCCGCTTTTATCACACCACCTGACCCTATTAGTATGCTGATGATGACATTCCCACTTATGATATTGTATGAAATTAGTATTATAGTTTCTGCCGGAGTTAATCGTGCAAAACGGAAAAAGGAAGACGAACCAGCTTAATGGCAAATTCCATTCTTAAAGAAATAACCAAACCAATTAAAGATGATTTGGTTAAATTTCAAATCGAGTTTGAATCCGCCTTGCAATCTGACGTTAAACTAATTAATACGGTAAGTAAATATATTATTCAAAGGCGTGGAAAAAGGTTTCGTCCGATTTTAACAATATTAGCTGCTCATATTTGCGGTAAACCGACAGAGAATACTTATCGTGCAGCGGCTGTTATGGAGTTATTACATATTGCTACTTTAATCCACGATGACATAGTTGACGATGCCGAATATCGTCGTAGTTGGCCCTCGATTAATAGAGTTTGGAAAAATAAAATATCCTTATTGATGGGCGATTATGTTTTAAGTAAATCTTTGATTTATATGGTCAAGATGAAGAATTTTAAAGTATTAGATAGCATCGGTAGGACCGCAGAAGATCTCAGCTCAGGTGAGTTGCTTCAAATTGAAAAATCCATTAATAAACGTATGGACGAAAATATTTATTATAAAATGATTGAGAAAAAAACTGCATCTTTAATAGCAACTGCTTGCGAATTAGGTGCCATAACTGCCTCTGACATTGAAGCAGATCACGAGGCATTGAAAATCTTCGGGAATAATTTAGGTATTGCATTTCAAATTAAGGATGATTTATTTGACTTGCTTGGAAATCAATCGGAAACTGGAAAAGATTTAGCACAAGATGTGATAAGCAATATGATTACACTTCCAGTAGTATATAGTATAAATTCTGCTGATAAACATATAGTTAGACGAATTGGTAGATTATTGCGCAAAGTTAAAAAAGAGAAAAAGGTTACAGAAGAATTGAAGTCAATAATAGATTCAACCGGCGGATTTGACTATGCAAAGAGTAAAATCGCTGAATTTTCAGAGAAAGCTCTATTAGCAATAGATAAATATCCAGACACAGTCTACAAACAAAAATTAATTGATTTAGTGAATTATAATGGTAATCGCAAAAAATAGGATTGCCAATCCTAAACGAATATTAGTCATAAAATTTAGTTCAATTGGTGATATT
Organism: Fidelibacterota bacterium; assembly: GCA_042577295.1. GTDB lineage: Bacteria > Fidelibacterota > Marinisomatia > Marinisomatales > JAHJCW01 > JAHJCW01. Next base: position 3,857 of record JBHPEE010000042.1, read on the forward strand.
GTATTGACAATGTCACCACTAAAAACATTAAAAAACATTTTCCCTTCCGCTAGAATTGACTTTCTAACTTTAAACGATTTTGCTCCAATATTAGAAGGTAATAAATACATTGACAGAATTATTCCTTTTAATAGGAATGCCGGTTTCAGACAATTAATAAAAACAGGAAAATGGATTAATGATTCAGATTATGATTTAGTAATTGATTTTCATAATTCCCTAAGATCAATAATAATCCGATTTTGTATTAAAAAAATTCCAAAAAGAATTCTAATTAAGCCAAGATGGAAGAGATTCTTATTATTTAGATTTAGGAAAAATCTTTTCCCTGCTGATTTTACTCAATTGAAATTACTACATCAACCAATTATTAATTGGATAGATAGTAAAAAATATCCATTGCCTGAATTATTTGTTTCTGAAATTGAAGTGAAACAAGCAGAAATATTTTTAAAGGAAAAGGGAGTTAAAAAACCATATATTGCAATTATCCCTGGAGCAGCATGGACACAAAAACGTTGGCTAGTTGATAATTATTGCAAACTACTTTCAGACATTAAAATTCATGAAAATGTTGATTTTGTAAATTTAGGTGGAAAAACTGATGATATTTGTAACAAAATCACAAAATGTGATTCAACTTTTATAAATTTACAAGGACAGACAACCCTACGAGAATCAATGGCAATTATTGTAAAATCAAAATATGTTATTGGGGCTGATACGGGATTAGTGCATGCTGCTGAAGCATTGGGGAAAAGAGTAGTTATGATACTTGGTCCAACTTCTCGTGAGACAGGAGCGGGGGTTAATCGTGATAATTCTATCTCAATAGAAAATAAGGATGTTTGGTGCAGACCATGTTCTCAAACCGGAAAACGTAAATGTTATCGCGATGAGCAATATTGTATAACAACCATTACTCCTGAATTTGTGTTAAGAAAGATTATTGAAGGTGGATTATTGTGAAATATTTTTGGTTTCTTATCTATAATTTATTTTTATATCCGCTTATATTTATTTTTGCATGTATTGGTGCAATATTTAATAAAAAAATGAGAGAAGGATTGATGGGACGTTTTCAAACCATCAATATCTTAAAAAATGCATCAAAAAATTGGGATAATAAACAATCTGTTTATTGGTTTCACGCTGCTTCACACGGAGAATTTGAACAAGTACGACCTGTATTGAAAGGATTAAAAGAGATTGATAAAAAGTGTTATGTAATTGCAAGTTTTTTCTCTCCATCGGGATATAAAAATGTTGACGATAAAAATATTGATTGTAAAATTTATCTTCCATTCGATTTTATATGGTCAATCCGAAGAACACTTAAGATAATTAAACCAAAAAAAATTATATTTGCATCATATGATATATGGCCAAATGTCATTTGGTTAGCCAATAAACGGAAAATTCATACTACTGTTTTCGCATTAAGGTTTAAGCAAAATACATCTAAAATACTGCCTATAGTAAAACAATTCTATCGAACTGTTTACAAATCATTCTCGACAATTTATACTATTACAGAGGAAGATAATTATCGACTGAACAAAATATTAAAAAGTAATAATAAACCGATTATTCGAGTATTGGGTAATCCTCGATATGATCAAGTAAAAGAAAAGGCTGATAAATTTACAAAGGACAGGACAATAACGGTTATGATGCGTGACAAAAGGCTCATTGTAGGAAGTGTTTGGCCCGAAGATGAAAAAAAAATTATTAATTCCATATTTCAGCTATTAGCAGAAGATGAAGAATTATGTGTGTTATGGGTGCCGCATGAGCCATCTGAAAAATATATCCAATCATCATTCCAAAAATTTGAGTCGCACGGGTTAAATCCGACAATCATCAGGTCTAAAAAGACAAAAAATATACAAAATGGCAGAGTTGTAATTCTCGGAGTGGTTGGTGCATTGTCTAAATTTTATTGGCAAGGACAAATTGCTTACATTGGTGGTGGATTTTCCGGTGGGATACATAATGTTATGGAACCCGCTATAGCAAGATTACCTGTAATTTTTGGTCAAAAGTATCGAAATTCTCACGAAGCGATGGAGTTAGTGAAAACTGGAGGTGGGTTTTCGATTAATAATGGCATAGAATTCTATGACATAATGAAAATATTGTTGAATGATAAAAATCGTTTTTTGGATGCAAGTTTTGCCGCAACAAAAGTTATCCATGATAATGTTGGTTCAGCAACAAGAGTGGTGCGGAGCATCATCCGTGACTAAATCGCTTTCCTTTTCATTACAATTTAATGACACTCCCAATCAACAATCTCAGAATTACAAATTTTCATCCGGATTACACGTTATCTATGGTGAAAGTGGCTCAGGTAAATCCGAATTAATAAATTTACTGGCAGATGATCAACAATATAAATCAGCGTTATTCGCTCTTAATGAAACAAAAAGCAGCAAAAATATTTATGTGATTCTTCAAAATCCTGATTTACAAATTATTAGTAATAAAATTGAAAGTGAACTATCCTTTAGTTTAGAATGCAATTCAAATGATATAAAATATATTAGACATCAATTAGAAGAATCCAAAAACAGATTATTGTTTTCCGTGGATACTGCTAGACATCCTGCGACGTTGAGCGGCGGTGAAAAAGAATTATTAAATATCTCAACAACTTTATTATTACCTACCGGCATAATCCTGATTGATGATGCGTTATCCTTTTTAAGCGATCAATTAAAAAGAAAAGTTGTTGAGCAATTCCATTCAAAAGACCATAACGAGAATATTATAGTTTGGTTTACATCTGATGAAAATGATTTAAAATATGGTAGTACAAAATGGGAATTAACTAAATCAAAGTTATCAAACATAAATTTTTCGCATTCAAAAGAATTACCAAAAGCCAAATTACAAAATGGTGAAATTGGCTTAGCGGTAGATAAACTTAATTTTCACTATGATAATAATAAAAATCCAATCTTTAACGATTTTTCGGAATCAATAAATAATTTTAGATGTCTTGGAATAATTGGCAATAATGGTTCTGGCAAATCTACCCTTGCCTCATTATTGTTAAACTTAGAAAAACCAATTTCAGGTTCCATAAAATTAAATTATACAACAAGTGATAATATTGAGATTGGATATCTTGATCAATTTCCAGAAAAATTATTAGGGATTATGACATTAGAAGAATTTGTCCAACTATTAATATCAAAAGGTAAATTAGATAGCGCACAATTAAATGAAGTAGATTCCATTTTACGTATCAATAACATAGCATGGGAAAAAATAAAAAATATATTGGCAATGGATTTATCATGGTCTACTCTCAGACTAGTCTTAATTATTATATTATCAAATTGTAATTATGATTTGTTAATATTAGACGAACCAACATTTGGAATGGGAAGTAAACAAAAATCAAATTTACAGTCCCATTTTATTAGATATTTAGATGAAAAACATTTAATATTAATCTCACATGATCATAAGTTTATTGGTAGTATTTGCGATTCAATAATAAAATTATAAAACTATGGAAAATAATAAATCAAAGATAACAGACCCCGAACGAATATTAACATTAGCGAACTTCATTAGCTTGATTAGAGTATTCTTGGTAATACCGATTATATACTATTTGCCAAAACCGGAATCGAGTTTGATTTTATTTATAATAATTGGCATTGTGATTGCATCAGATGTTCTAGACGGTTTTATTGCGCGTAGAGCACATGAGGTTACTCATATTGGAATGTGGTTAGATCCTCTTGCTGATTCCGTAGTCATTGTATCAGTGGCTTTTTATTTAGTTTTAGCGGGTATTTTCCCAATGTGGTTTTTTGTCTTTTTTATCATTAGATATTTAACAATAGCTTTACCGGGACTTTACCTAATAAATCATACACATTTTGTTAATAGCGCCAATAAACCGGGTAAAATGGCAACTGCTACTGTTGCAGTAACATTAGTTTTACATATTCCTCAATTTCCTGTTGTAGATTTTTTAAAAAGTATTTCTCTAGGACTAGCTCTCGTATTGCTGCTGATCAGTTGGATTTTATATATGAAAAGATTCCTTGTAGAATATAAGAAAATATAAACAATATGAAAATTGGATCTAGGATATTTAACGCTTTGAGTAAAACTCGAAGTTCAATAAGCGAACCACTCAAAGTACTTAAACGAAGAAAAATTGACGAATCTTTATTATTGCAATTTGAAGACAGTTTAATTGCATCAGATGTAGGTATAAACACGACTGAAATAATCATTGATAAGTTAAAGAACAACAAAACTGATGACCCTTTCAAATTAATTCAAGAAATTTTATCCTCCCAACTCCCAAATCAAAAAGATATACCAATTATTCCTTCAAAATCAGTAATATTTTTGATCGGAGTCAATGGTACCGGAAAAACTACTTCCGCAGCAAAACTTGCTAATCTATTGAGAATAAAAAATTTAAATATTTCTTTGGTCGGAGCCGATACATATCGCGCGGCAGCTGCTGAGCAATTAGAGGAGTGGGCCCGAAGATTAAAAATGAATATCGTATCTAATACTCAATCAGGTGATCCGAGTGCTGTATTGTTCGATGGACTAAAATCCGCAAAAAAAAATGAATCAGATATTGTAATTGTTGATACAGCTGGAAGATTACATACATATAAAAATTTGATGACAGAACTTGAAAAAATGGTTCGATTAATTAATCGACATTTTCCAGAGTTTAACATAGTTTCACTTCTAACTATTGACGCAAGTCTTGGGCAAAATTCACTTATTCAAGCTCGCGAATTTACCCGATTATTTAAAATAGATGGAGTGATATTAACCAAAATGGATGGCACTGCAAGAGGAGGAATTGCATTCCCACTGTACGAGGAATTAAGAATTCCTGTTATGTATGTTGGTATCGGTGAAAAATTAGAGGATTTAATACCCTTTGATGTAAATGAATATGTCAAGTCGATAGTTGGTGTTGATGACTAAATACATATACTTACTAAGTCTTGGTTGTGCAAAGAATTTAGTCGATTCTGAAATATTAATTGGCGGACTCAAACAATCTAATTTCTTAATCACAGAAATACCGGAAGACGCTGACACGATTATTATAAATACATGTGGATTTTTAGATCAAGCTCGAGAAGAATCAATTGATTCAATAGTTGAAGCGGTAGTATTGAAAAAGACAGGAAAACTTCAACAATTAATAGTAATGGGGTGCCTTTCCGAACGATATTCCGGACAATTAAAGAAAGAATTACCGGAAGTTGATCAATTTTTTGGTGTTAACGACCATCAGCAAATTGTATCATATTTGACAGGGAAACCTTTTATAAAAGATGATCCGCTTTATTGGCGATCGTTGCTTACACCAAGTCATTATGCTTATCTGAAAATCGCTGAAGGTTGTGATAATGGATGTTCTTTTTGCAGTATTCCATTGATGAGAGGTAAGCAAATATCTCGACCAGTTGAGGCAATAATTACTGAAGCAGAAAGACTTGTTTATAATGGTGTTAAAGAATTATTAATTATTGCTCAAGATACAACTTCATATGGATGGGATTTGCCCGTGAAAACGCATCTTGGTAAATTAATGATTGAATTAGATAAAATCGGTGATCCATTAAAATGGATACGACTGCATTATGCCCATCCTGCTCATCTCTCACAAAATATTATCGATTCGATTGCTGAAATTAATAAATTCTGTAAATACCTTGATATGCCGATCCAACATGTTTCCGATAAGATATTAGCATCAATGCAACGTGGACTAGGTAAAGGTGGAATCCACAACCGAATTGTAAGATTACGTGGAGCAATACCTGATATCCGATTGCGCACAACTGTAATTGTCGGTTATCCGGGCGAGACTGAGGATGATTTTAACCAATTGTGTGATTTTATCGAAGAAATCAGATTTGATCGTCTTGGTATTTTTACTTATTCTGAAGAAGAAGGAACAATTGCTGAAAAATTGCATGATAATGTTTCACGTCAATTGAAAGATGATAGAAAATTCCATCTGCAAGAATTACAAAATACAATAATGTTAGAAAAGAATGAATCATTAGTTAATTCAACTATGGAAGTCGTTATCGATGGAATAGATGGCGAAAACTATATTGGTCGCACTGAATTCGACTCCCCTGAAGTAGATAATATAGTTAGAGTTAAAGGAAAAACAGAAATTGGTAAATTCGAAAAAGTATTAATTACTGGTGCAAATGAATTTGAATTATTTGGGAATATCATTAACTAGGATAGTAATATATTTATCTATTTTGTATCGTAAAAATAGATTTAATAATTAATCACCTTTCTTCGGAGATTTGTAGTTTTTTTATCAATTAATAATGGATTTTGAGAAATATTATAACAAACCGGAATATGAAATTGCATTGGATTTTTAATAAACTTAAATTGAGTATTATAAATCAAATAAAAGATATCTAAAATGACAAAATACAAATTCCCATTTATCATCCTTTCGATGATAATGTTATTCATTTTAACATGTACTCAAAACGATGTAATCACAGGTAGTTCAGAAAATTCTGTTTTAGCAAAACCAATTGATTTAGCTAACACGCAAAGTCCAAGTACAAATGATTTTGAAGAATGGTTCACAGCATTAAGTGATCATTATCATATGCCGCCTAGTATTTTTACTTATATTGCCAGCTCACAAGGTCTAACTGCAAATATGTGTATTTTTGCATATTTAATAGGTATAACTCCGGATAACATTGACTCAATAATTCCCAATTCTAACACTAGTATTAGAGACAGTGAGTCAAAATTATATGCTTTCCGAGATGATTTTTTAACAAAGTCATCTAGGGGTAAGGGATATATTGCTGCATATTACATCATTAGCAAATATGGAATTGAAAATAATCTAGTCAATCAATATTATAAGGAACATTTTAAGTTACTTAAAAACAGTACCAAAATAGCTTACACCTTCCAGCACAGCAATGATGATAATCAAGTGTTGATCAACCAAGAAATAAATGATGATCTGAAATCCATGTTAAGAATTTATCGCAAATCTCGTAATCATCGCGATATCGATGCAGTATTAGATTATCTCGAAGCAGATTTAACTAAATATACAAATAGACCAAAAATTGAAATTGTGGCAGATTTTGAATAAAACTAATTTCCAAAAAAATAAACATTAAATAACAAAGGATAAATCAATGAAAAAAACAATAATAGTTTTGGTGGCAATATTGCTTTTAGTAAACATTAGTGTAGGGCAGACCAAGTTTGTACCACACAAAAAAGGTGATAATGCAATGCTGTTCGAATTCAGCGGTTTGGGGTTCTTATGGGCCGATAATTATCGAGGTGGATTTGGTTATAAGAAATTCATCAATGATAAAACCGCTGTCCGTGGTGGTTTTTCTTTAGGCTATGAAAAAGAATCGATTGTTGAATACATTCCTGAAGGATGGGTTGGAGAGGACGGTTCAGATTCGGAATTTAATGTCGGATTTGAAGTAGGTGCTGAAATGCATAAAAATAAAGGTAAAGTTGATCCATATTTGGGAGCTGGCGGAGGGTTCTTTATGGCAAGGACCAAATATATTGAACCTGTATCAGGACCGCAGGGAATCGCTCTAACAGCAAGAGAAGTAAAAAATAATTTTATTGATAACTCCATTAATGATGGCGCTATTACTGCTTTTACTGCTTTCGCTATAATTGGTGTTGAATATACCATTAACTCAGCAATGAGTTTAGCAGCCGAATATAATTTTGGTTTTACTTTTGGTTCTGAACCAGATATGGTTGTCAAAGAGACTTCTGGCACAGAAACAAGTATTAGTGGTGGAAAATACAGTTCATTTGGTTTAAGTTCTGTTGGTGTATTGACCCTAGCAATTTATTTGGACTAATTATAAAAAATAAAAAAAATAGCCCCATAAGTATTACTATATCTTGGGGCTATTTTTTTAATATTTCCTGAGTTGTGTAGCAATAGATTAATATCATAAATTTATATATTTCATTAAAAAAATAATTATATGAGTAATCGTCCGCCATTTAAATATTCGCTAACTTTTGATGATGTTCTTCTTGTACCGCAGAAATCATCAGTACTACCTCGCGATGTTGATCTTTCAACGAAATTAACAAATTCAATTTCGTTAAATATACCAATTTTAAGTGCTGCTATGGATACCGTAACGGAATCAGCGATGGCAATTGCGTTAGCGCGCGCCGGTGGAATGGGAGTAATTCATAAAAATTTAAGTATCGCTCGTCAAATAGAAATGGTTGATATCGTCAAACGATCAGAAAGTGGAATGATTATGAATCCAATAACTTTGGATATGGATAAATCAATTGGAGAAGCAAAAGCTTTGATGGCAAAATATAAGATTAGCGGACTTCCTGTGATCCGTGGAAAAAAACTGAAAGGTATTCTTACCAATAGAGATATAAGATTTGAAAAAGATCTTACGTTATCAATTACAGAAAGGATGACATCAGACAAATTGATAACTGTACCGATTGGCACGACTTTGGAAAAAGCCAAAGAAATTTTACAAATACACCGAATTGAAAAATTATTAGTTGTAGATGATAACGGCGAATTAGTCGGACTTATAACGGTAAAAGATATTCAGAAAAAGGAAGAATTTCCTAATTCAAGCAAAGATGGTCGGGGCAGATTACGAGTTGCTGCTGCAGTTGGTGTTGGAAAAGATGCAATTGAACGTGCAGAAGCATTGAATCAAGCTGAAGTTGATGTCATTGTAGTTGATACTGCGCATGGTCACTCAAAGGGTGTCTTGCAAACAGTAAAAACTATTAAAACCAAGATTGGGAATACTGCGTTAATAGCAGGGAACGTTGCTACTGCTGATGGGACTAAAGCATTAATTGATAGTGGTGTAGATTCAGTGAAAATCGGTATCGGAGCGGGTGCAAGTTGTACGACTAGAATAATCGCGGGGGTTGGTGTTCCACAACTATCAGCGATTATGGATGGAGTTGATGAAGCAAGAAAACACGGTATTCCAGTCATTTCAGATGGTGGCATTAGATATAGTGGCGACATCGCCAAAGCTCTAGCGGCAGGTGCTGATATTGTAATGCTTGGTAGTGTGTTAGCTGGAATGGAGGAAAGTCCCGGAGAAACAATTTTATATGAAGGTAGACAATACAAAGCCTATCGCGGAATGGGTTCGTTAGGTGCAATGAGTCATGGCAGTGGCGATAGATATTTTCAGGAAGGAACCGAAGCAACCAAGTTAGTTCCTGAAGGAATTGAAGGAATGGTTCCCTTTAGGGGTGCTGTCAGTAATGCAATTCATCAATTATTAGGTGGTGTTAGGTCATCTATGGGATATTGTGGAGAAAAAACTATTAAGGAATTTGGTAAAAATTCAAAATTTATTCAAATCTCAGCTGCCGGAATTAAAGAAAGCCATCCTCACGAAGTACGCATAGTTAAAGAATCGCCTAATTATCAAGTATCTGATAATTAGTACATTTACCATCCTTTAAAGATTCAGTGAATATATATAAATATATTGCTAAAGATAAGATACTGAATCGTGAAATTGACCGGTTAGCTTATTCTAGAGATGCGAGTATTTACCGCATGTTACCTGAGTTAGTTGTTCGTCCTAAGGACGAGCAGGATATTAAAAAAATATTTGAATTTGCACGTGATGCTGGTAAATCAATTACCTTCCGCGCTAGTGGAACATCACTTTCCGGTCAAACAGTAACCAACGGAATAATTGCAGAAATAGCATATGATTGGCAAAATATTGAAGTAAAAAACACTGGTAAATCAATAATATTAGAGCCGGGTGTTATTGGTGAGCATGCTAATCAGAAATTAAGGAAATTTCAACGAAGAATTGGTCCTGACCCAGCTTCAATGAAAGCTGCTAGGATAGGTGGAATTGTTGCTAATAACGCTTCCGGGATGACCACAGGAAAACCCAATAATTCATACACTACTTTAAAAAACATCAGATTTATTCTGACAAACGGAAATGTTTATGATACATCGAATAAATATGATTATGAGAGGTTTACCGTAACAGAGAAGGAGCTTTCAGACGGACTGATTAAGATCAAAAAAGATATTTTTGAAAAAGATTTATTACGAACTAAAATTATTGATAAATATCGTATTAAAAATACAGTTGGCTATTCGCTAAACTCCTTTTTAGACTATGAACAACCTTTAGATATTTTTGCTCATTTACTTGTTGGCTCTGAAGGTACGTTGGCATTTATATCTAATATAGAACTAGAAACCGTACCTGATCATCCTTTTAAATTAACAGGATTAATTCTATTCCCATCAATAAAAATTGCTTGCAACGCAATAAATGCGATTAAAAATACAGATGTTACTGCTCTTGAATTAATGGATTATGCTTGTTTACAAACTGCAAAATATTTAGTCGATGCACCTTACAATATAAATTCGCTACCAACTGGTTCCTCTGCATTACTTTGTGAATTTCAGGAGGATAATGAAAAAGTATTTGATGAATTAGAAAAAATATTAATTTCTGTAATACAAAAATATGATGGATCATTGATAGGTAATTTCGAAAAAGAGGAGAGTAAAAGATTAAAACTTTGGGAAATACGTAAAAATTTATTCACTACAGTTGGTTCGTTAAGAAAGCCTGGAACTAGTGTTATCACCGAAGATATTTGTTTTGATATCGAAGATTTAGGAGATGTTATTACTGAGTTACATAACATTTTTGCGAAATGGAAATTTGAAGATGCAGTGATATTTGGTCATGCGAAAGATGGTAATTTACACTTCAATTTATCAATTGATCTTGATTCGGAAGAAGGTCTGAATGACTACCGTAAAATGTTGGATGAAGTTGTTGAGATGACTGTTGACAAATATAATGGATCTCTAAAGGCAGAGCATGGCACAGGACGTAATATGGCACCCTTTGTCGAGAGTGAATGGGGAACCGAGCTGTGCAATATCATGTGGAAAATAAAAGAATTAGCCGATCCTAAAAATATTTTAAATCCGGGAGTTATTTTAAATAAAAACAGCAAAATCCACATTGAAAATTTGAAACCCATGCCAAATGTTAATAATAAGATTGATTTATGTGTAGAGTGTGGATTTTGCGAACCGATTTGTCCCTCAAGAGGATTTACCTTTACTCCACGCCAACGAATTGCGGTAAGCAGAGAAATTGAAATGATTATTTCACTAAATTCTCCTTTATCAAGAAAACTGAGTAATGATTACGTTTTTAGTACGGAATTAACTTGTGCTGTAGATGGAATGTGTGAAACAGTTTGTCCTATTAATATTAATACAGGTGAATTCATTAAAGATTTGCGAAGTCAAAATAATAGCAAAGTTGGAATATTGATTGCGGATTGGATATCAAATAATTTTGATTTTACAACTAAGTCAATCAAATTTGTTGTAAAAATATTAAGTCTCAAAACAAGGCTATTTGGCTCTAAATTGATGAATAATGCATTTAATTGGCTTAATCAAATATCGAAGCATCGGATTCCGGCATGGAATTCTATGGTTACCGGAGTAAGTAAATTCGCAAAAAGAATGGAATATGGCACTGGAAAATCATTTATTTACTACCCATCGTGTATAAGTCGTGCTTTTAGTTCAGATACAAAAACTCAATCTATTATTGAAATTATGGGACAAATTGCTGAATTGGCAAAAGTAAAATTAATTATTCCCGATAAAATCGCTAATACTTGTTGCAGTACTCCTTTTAGTTCTAAAGGATATCATAATACTGGAATTGATATGTTCGAAAAAACAATAAATTTACTATATGAAGCATCCGAAGAAGGAAAACTATCAATTGTAGTTGATACATCTCCTTGCACATATAAATTTTTAAATCCGAGTAGTGAT
>JBHPEE010000043.1:0-15751 GCA_042577295.1 Fidelibacterota bacterium
TTGGCGCATTGATTATTTCTTTACGAATGAAGCATTTGCTCATCGCATTATTGATGCTGATATTCACGATGAAGTTATGGGATCGGATCATTGTCCGGTATCAATTGAGATAGAATAAATTTGTATGAAATACGGACCTGATAAATGGGATGAACGATATGGTGTCGATAAATATGTTTATGGCAAAGCACCAAATTTGTTCTTAAAAGAAAATTTTAAAGTGATTCCAACAGGAAATGTTCTCTGCGTAGCGGATGGAGAAGGACGAAACGGAGTTTGGTTGGCAAAAAATGGATATAATGTAACGTCCATTGATTTTTCACCAAAGGCAGTTGAAAAAACCAATAGATTGGCGAAGGAAAATAATGTATCAATAAAAACTATATGCAATGATTTATTAAATTACGATTTTGGTGAAAACAAATATGATGGAATTGTAGCAATCTTTGGTCATTTTAAAATTGATGAGATAAATAAATTGCATTCCAAATACTTTAAAGCTTTAAAGCAAAATGGTGTGTTCTTTATGGAAGTATTTGCGAAAGAACAAATACAATTGAATACAGGCGGACCGAAAAATATTGAATTATTATATGATATTGAAGATATTCGAAATTCATTTCCAAACGGAAATATTGAATTATTAAAGAAGGATATCGTATTTTTACATGAGGGAGATTTGCACGATGGTAAAGCAGTTGTTGTGAGAGCCATAATTAGAAAACCATCTGGAAAGGAAAATTTAAATGAAATCAAAAATTGAAATTGCAAAAAGTTGGCTAAAGCGTTATACCGGATCGGAACCCGATGAATTAGGTGAATGGATACTATTAACTAATTTTCAAAGTTATGTAGATCGGTTCGCAGAAAAATTTAATACCAATATTAATGGTCTCGGTGGTCCGATGACATCAACAACAAATAATGATAGACTAAGTATAATCAACTTTGGTTACGGAAGCGCCAATGCAGCAACGATTATGGATTTGCTATCGAGCGTTAAACCAAGAGGTGTGTTATTTTTAGGAAAATGTGGCGGACTTAAGAAAACCACAGAAATCGGGCATTTTGTTCTGCCAATTGCCGCAATAAGAGGAGAGGGAACAAGCGATGACTATTTTCCACCTGAAGTTCCGGCAATGCCATCTTTTAAGTTGCATAAATATGTTTCACAAATACTTTTAAGCAAAAAACTAGATTATCGAACTGGAGTAGTCTATACTACCAATCGACGAATATGGGAATGGGATTTAGAGTTTAAGAAATATTTACGAAAAGTGCGAGCTTTAGGAATTGATATGGAAACTGCAACTATTTTTGTTACTGGTCTTGCAAATGTAATTGCCCGCGGCGCATTGTTATTGGTTTCGGACCGACCAATGATACCCGATGGTGTTAAAACTGCCGAATCAGATAAAAATGTGACTCAGGAGTTTTCCAATTTGCATCTTGAGGTAGGAATTGAATCGTTGACTAAAATCGACAAAAAACTTGAAAAAATGAAGCATTTTAGATATTAATAAACTGCGTTAAAATAGATAATAAAGAATTAAAGTAGAAAATTTGCCATTACTTTTTTGGGAAGAATATTCTTTGCTCCGATAATGATTCTGAAATTCAAAACCATATGATTTATACTTGATATCAATTCCAAATTTTAACTCAACGACGGTGCTAGTAATAACAACCCCATATTCATATCCCTCAAAACCTGTTAAAAAGACATTTTTTGTAACATTTGAAATCGCATATGATATAAAAATATTATAATTTGGTTTGTTTGAGTAAATAGTAAAAAGAAAATCTTTATTATAATTAATGCCACTCAAAAATTGCACATCAAAAGTTTGCATAGATATTAAATTTCCATATTTTACACTTATAGCAGGTAAAAGTGTAAAATACTTTATGTTGAAAATATATTCTAATTGTGGATTGAATACATATCCAAATTTTGTTTGAATTTGTGAGTCCCAACCTCCAAATGTAGATTGATCAAGGATATTATGAATCATATCTTGTAGCTCTTTTGCATAAGAATTCTTACCAGTTGAACCCAACTGCATGCGCAGAGATAATAAGAAATTATTATTTAAAATTTTATACTCCGTTCCTATAAATCCAAATCCTGCATATGGATGCATGCCCTCTTTAGGTTCAGTTAGTGCTTTATATTTTGTGTTTGGCGTATAAGCATCGATCTGATATTTTATTGATAATGGATACAATTTAAATTTATAATATATTCCTAAGGAACCGGTATAGTCTTTATCAGTTTCGAATAATGTGTCATTAATTAGTATTATCCCTAATTTATTTTGATGCGAATCATTTTTGTCCTGAGCATTTCCAATTTTTGGTATCGCGAGTAAAAATAGAAAAAGTATAATTTGAAAGTTACACTTTACCATGATTTTTATATCATCATCTCCACCGCGATACTATCTGCAAAATTCATTCCTTTTTTATTTAGTTTAATTAGATTATTTTTTTTAATAATCATTTCAGGGAATTTTATTTTGGCTTGTTTTAATTGTTTTTGAAATTGTTTTATAAGGTTTGCTGGAATCCGTGAAATTTCAAAACCTTTTGTCATTCGTAATCCAAATCCAATTATCTCGTTAGTGCGTTCTACTTCAGTAATCTCATCAGAATATTCGATTGGTGATTGGCCATTTTCTATAATGGAAATGTATTTATCTAAACTACTCAAATTATTCCAGCGTCTTTTACCATCATATCCATGTGCAGAGGAACCAAATCCCAAATAAAAATCATTTTCCCAGTAATGTAGATTATGTAAACAATTTTTATTGGGCTGAGAGTAATTGGATATTTCATATTGTGCGTAATTATTTTTCTGCAAATAGGAATACGTTATGTCATTAAATTGTTGATGTAGTTCATCGATGGGTATTCTTACAGTTTTATTCTGTACTAATTTATATAATTTTGTGCCCCGTTCAACAGTTAAAGAATATGCGGAAATATGCTCAGGAGTTAATGTAATAACCGTATTTAAATCATTCTGCCAATCTTTTAATGATTGACCGGGAATATTATAAATTAAATCACAATTGATGTTTTTAAAACCGGCATCCCTTGCAGATTGAAATGATCTAAAAACATCTTCAGCGGAATGAATCCGTGATAAAAATTGGAGCAATTCAGGCTTGAAAGATTGAACGCCAATCGATAGTCGGTTTATTCCGAGTGAATAAAAATCTTTTAACTTTTCTTTGGGTGCTTCACCGGGATTTGTTTCAATCGTGAATTCTGTTATTTTGCTTAAATCATATTTATTGTTCAATGTAGTTATTATTTTTTCTATATGATTTGCATTAAGTAAGCTAGGTGTTCCACCACCAATGAAAATTGTATCAAAAGTCCAATTGGAAGTATCAATCGGGCATCGCTCAATTTCACGGATTAGAGCATAAACAAAATTTTCTATTTTAACATCTTGACCGGATACTGAGTAAAAATCACAATAAATACATTTTGCTTTGCAAAATGGAATGTGTATATATATTCCCGATGTTTGCATAATGTAAATTACGAAATATTATAATCAGAAAAATTAGAATGGATTCCCGCCTTCGCGGGAATAATAGTATTTTTATTCAATCTTTAGAATACTCAAGATATGAAAGTAATTTTACTGTATAAATTAGAGGAAAAAATGTTCACAAAAAAACTAAGTAGATTTATTATATTATTATTAATCATTAATTCACTTTCATTTTCACAAACCGGAAAATTGAAAGTCGGATTTGACATTGATGATACAATCTTATATTCAGAGCGTGCCTTTGTCGTCGCTCCAAAAACTGAAAGCGGTGGCACCGATTATTCCTGGATAAACACCCATGATAAAGAATATTCACTATTAATTGATCCGGTTATTACACTAATTAATTTTTTCAGAGCACACGGTCACGAGGTGTTTTTTATAACCGCCCGTCCGGGTATAAATGGCGATAGTGTGGCAGTATTTCTGTCAAAAAATATAAATTTTGACGTAAAAGTAGATAGTAATTTATTTTTCTCACCTAAGGAATATGTGAATGGATTTAAGTACACCACAAAACATCGTATCATGGAAAAAATTGATATTGACATTTATTACGGAGATTCCGATACGGATATAATTGCCGCAATAAAAGCCGATGTCCATCCGATTCGCATTGTACGAAGTGATGCATCTATTAAAGAATATGGTGGAAACTATTTTGGCGATACTCATGATGGCGAATCTGCCGAAGCACCATTTAAAAAGAAAGACCTCAAATATTTCTATGAAGCCAAAGTTGGAATTTTTGGTGAGTCAATTTATCCGATTACATGGAAACCGGGCCTTTGTAGACTGAAACAAGATTAAATTGATCTTTAGAATGTTTTTATTTTGCTTCAATCCATTTTCCATCATCATAATAAACAAGCTTACCATTCATTCCACCAAAAAAACGATTATCAAGATTAGATTTTTGGATAATTTGAGTGGGTGCTTGGACAGCTACAGAATTAGCCGGCATGTCTTGATAGACAACCGCATTTGCTCCAATCCTACAATTGTTTCCAATAACGATTTTGCCTATTATTTTTGCCCCCGCTCCAATATAAACATTGTCACCAATAGTAGGGCAACCGGTGTTTTTACTATCGTTAAGAGTATTAGATCCAATTGTAACGTGTTGAAAAATGACAACGTTTTTACCAATTATTGTGCCACCTGAAATAAATATTCCATAAAATTCATGTGGAAAGCAAGGTAATCCTGCCATTTGAGATTTTACACCAATCCATGCCCCGTATCTCTTAAAATATGCGTCAAATATCTCAAGTAGTCTTATATTTTGGATATTATTTTGTGCAAGAAAGTTCTTGAATCCCCATATTCCGTTATATTTTTTAAGATAATAATGTAAAGTTAGTTTATTGAGCAATTTATTTATCAAATTTTTAATCATATTAACTTACTATAAGGTTAATTTAATATTTAATTAATTTCAATCAGTATAAAAATATCAGTAGAAATCTAACAAATATAACTACAATTCGAGTAAATGTATTTTAACCGAATAAATTTATCAGATTACTTAGAAACCGGATTTTTAAGACTTAAACAATAGCGAAGCTTACTAAAAACATTTTTTAGCCTTTCCCACTTTACCATCATATTTGCTGATCACTGTGGTTCAACACATACCCGAAACTCGAAAGTATCACCCTCATAAGCCAAGCTGAGACCTCATTTTACAAATGCTCTCTGTTTCCAAAAGACATAACTGCTTCCTAGCAGAGCAATCGAAATACTGATATCTAATATTGCTACACTGATTAATAAAATGTAATTATTGTGGACAAACCCTGATAAAATTATACTCATCACGATCATAACCATCAAGGCCACAAAAAACCTTATTCTGAAAAATTGCCATATTCTCGGTCGGTTTAGAGCAGCTATTCTGTTCAGATTATTTTGGCAGCTCCTATTGAAAAGAAATCTCGCTTTCAAACTACCAAGGAAAAGTCCAGTAATAGCCGCCAGTTGCAGCCAATATTTTTCGGGTTTTAAGGTATTTGCCTCAATCAGCAGATTGCTCCCCTTCAGCAGTAGTACAATTCCCCCAGCGTACCAAACTATTGCTGCAAATATATTGAGAGTGTGGTTGGAAACAATTAATTGTGACGATTTACCTTTCATATCAATTATTAAAATTTACTGAAATTATTTTTGTGATATATGAATAAAGGTATCAATTTTATTGAATCACAATTAAAAGATTATCCAAAAACTAATAATACAAAATGAATATAGATGTATTCAATGTATCAGTTTATCCGATTTGTTAAAACAGTGCCCAATTTATTTTTCACACTTAAAAGTATTTTTAGTAGTAATCATTCCCGATCCAGAGCCACTTATTACTCGATTTTTCCGACCAATGTTTTGATGATAACAATCATTACCAGTGCAATGATTGCACTTAACAAAAATACTGATTGGATGTTTTGATTAATATAAAAAAGTGCCACAACAATTGGACCTAACGTTTGCCCAATTCGTAATACTGTACTATTCACTGACATAAATGCAGCCCTTTCCGATAGAGGAGCCATTCCCACTAATGCTGTCTGAATATTTGGTATAAATAAACCGTGAGCAATCCCAAATAATGATATAGCAATAATCAACATAATCCAACCTGCAGCAAAGGACAGAATTACCAATGAGATAGCATATCCTAACGAACTGAGATAAAGTAATGTATCAGAGGTTACCTGCTTCCTAACCTTTGCCAACTGTGAAGAACTAATCGCTGTAGTTAGCGACATCAAGGACATTGTTATCCCAATAACCAACGAATTTGCCTGAAAGCGGGTTTCCATTAAAATTGGAAAAAAGGAAAGGAAAGCTCCATATAATATAATGAATACTAGAATATTCACCATAGAAAGCCCCCAAACTTTCTTTCTGTTTATAGTCTTCCATGCATTTCCGAGATATTCCCTCAAAGAAATGTTAGTGCGGACATTGAGCGTTTGAAGTCGGAATAAAACCACGAAAGCAAAGGGCAATATTATCACGGGAAGGTAAAAAGCATACTGCCAGTCGAATGATGCCAATAAACCACCAATTACAGGAAATGAGGCAGTGCCAATACTCAATACACTCGCATTGTATCCCATAGCTTTGATTCTATTTTTACCATCAAACAAATCACCGATTAATGTAATATTTAATGAACCAAGCGAGGCAGCTCCCACTCCTTGAAAAAATCGCATCATTAAAAGACTTTTGTAGTCTGACTGAAAAGCACATAGAAAACCTGCTACTCCAAAAATAAGCATGGATGGGAAAAGAATTGTTTTTCTACCATACCTGTCTGCTAGAATACCTATGAAAAGTGATAAAAATATTCCCGGAAGAGTAAAGGCTGTAATTAAATATCCAATTTGTTGTACCGATAGATTATAATGTTTAATTATCTGCGGGAAAGCAGGTGTTATGCTTGCAACGCCCATGACAGCAAACAATGTTATGCTGAAAATAATGAAAAGATTAAAATCTTTTATAGTAGGGATTTCTGTTTGTTCTCTATTTAATTCGTTTTTCATATAAGGCAATGTTCTTTATTTGTTTTCAGAATATTCTGTCAGATATTTTGACTATTGCAAAGAATTTTCACCTTTAATATAGATTTGATATTTAATTAACTTCAATCAGTTTAAAAATGTCCATTGAAATAAAACAAATCACTAATTCAACCGATTTAGAACAAGCTTTCGCTATTCGCCGACAAGTATTTTGCATAGAACAAAATGTTTCTGAAGAAATTGAAATGGATGAATTTGATGAAGATGCTGCACACATTTTAGCATATATTAGTGATAAACCGGTTGGCACTGCTCGCTGGATATTTACCGAAGAAGGTGCTAAAATGGAACGCTTCGCTGTATTGAAAGATGCGCGTGGAAAAGGTGTAGGAGAAGCACTTGTAAAATATACATTGGACAAGCTTAGAGATAATAAATTCATTTATCTGAACGCTCAAGAATCAGTTATTAAATTTTATGAAAAATTTGGATTTAAAGTTGTAGGAAATCGTTTTTATGAAGCGAACATCCCCCATAAAAAAATGATACTCAACAAGGAACTCTCCATTTTTAATCAATGATTTAGTAATGTAATTTACGCTGCTCTGATTTTATTGATTTAATCTAATGAACGAATCTATATATAAAAGATTACTTTGGTTGATAAAACCCTATTGGAAGTACCTCGCCGGTTCTACATTAGCAGCATTATTATATGTTGCATTTAATAGCGCGTCCATTTGGTTTACTGCATCGTTATTAAATAGCATTTTAGGTAATTTTCAAGAACTTATAGTTGAACATGAAACTTTTAAAAATGCTGCAGACTTAAGTTTAAATCAGCAATTCAAGTATTGGACAAATGAGTTTATTCTACGTAATACAGCATTCGAAACTTTAAAAGTTCTCTCGGTAGTAATTATTATTATTTTTTTACTAAAAAATCTATTCCTATATATCAAAAACATACTGCTAACACATGTTCAATATAATTTTATCAGAGAACTAAGAAATAACCTTTATAAAAAATATCTTTCACTGTCATTATCATTTTTCAATAAACAAAAATCGGGTGAGTTAATTTCGATTATTATCACCGATGTTAGTAATATGCGTCGTGCATTTACTGTTGGTTTTCAACGAGCTTTTGTTGAACCGCTTAACATCATCGCATTTATTATTTTATTATTTATTATAAATGTTCAATTGGCACTGATTTCCATATTAATAGTTCCAATTACAGGTGTTACAATTACCGCTATTGGGCGAAGCGTTAAGCGCAAGTCACGTCGTATTGCAGCAAAAATTGCCGATATAACTAACATTAATTCGGAAACCTTGAACTCGATTCGTATAGTAAAAGCATTCACGACGGAAAATTTCGAGAGTAAACGATTTCTAAAAGAAACGTTTAAGTTTTTTAAATTAATATTACACCGGGCAAGATTACGTCTTTTAGCAGTACCATTAACCGAAATTATTGGTGTTTGTGTGGCCGCAGTTTTAATAATCATAGGTGGTAGAAAAGTTCTTGTTAATCAATCTATGACCTCAGAAGATTTTTTACGATTCATATTGGTTCTATTTAGTGCATTGGCACCGATCAGATTATTGAGCAATGTAAATATGGAAATTCAAACTGGCATGGCATCCGCAGAACGTGTATTTAGAAAGCTTGATTCTAAATCGGATATTATTGTTAGCCCTGACGCACATAATTTAGATTCATTTAAAAATGCGATTGAGTTTAAGGACGTTAGTTTTACATATAATAGCGAGGACGATACCATATTATCGGATGTCTCATTTACAATAAAAAAAGGTGAAGTAGTCGCTTTAGTCGGTGAAAGCGGTGCCGGTAAGTCTACTATAGCTGATCTTGTACCGCGATTCTACGATGTGTCTAATGGTTCAATATTAATTGACGGAAATGATTTAAGAAATGTATCAACAAAATCGTTGCGTAAGTTAATGGGAATTGTAACACAAGAAACAATATTGTTTAACGATACGATACGTGCCAATATTGCATATGGATTACCTGATGTTAATAACGATGACGTAGTTTCTGCTGCCAAAACCGCCAATGCACTCGAGTTTATTTTAGAACAACCTGATGGTTTTGACACAATAATCGGTGATAAAGGTGTGCGCTTATCGGGAGGGCAGAGACAGAGATTAGCAATAGCACGCGCAGTATTGGACAACCCGCCAATTTTAATTTTAGATGAAGCAACTTCATCTTTAGATACTGTATCAGAAAAACTTGTGCAAGAAGCGTTAGAAAGATTAATGACCGATAGAACAGTACTTGTTATTGCACATCGTCTTTCAACAATTCAAAAAGCTGATAAAATAATTGTTTTAGAAAAAGGACAAATTGTTGAATGTGGAACACATAAAAAACTTTTGGATAATATCGGACCGTATAAAAGGTTGTATGAATATCAATTTAATAAATAATATAATTAGTTATCTGTAATAAAATGTATAATAATCCCGTAAATGTAATAGAGACTCACGATTGGAAAAATAAGTATGAGGAAAGTCTACAAGTACTAGATATCCGGAACCCATTATTTGTAACATCTAGCGGGAATGTTGAAAGAAATAACCTGTCCAATATTATTGATGATAGTAGAATTTTTACAGAAATTCAAAATAATCCTACATTTGCGAGTTGCGAAAAAGCAATAAATTATATAAAAAATGTAAAATGTGATGGTATTATTGCTTTAGGCGGTGGATCGGTTATGGATACCACCAAAGTAATGATGGCAGCAATTGGAACAGATATATACGATCTAAAAGAACTATTAGTTTTTGATAAAAAGTTTCCAAATCGCGCCCCGGCAATTTTTATACCAACTACACATGGTTCTGCTAGTGAAGTTACAATGTGGGGAGCTTTGTGGAATATGGAAGAAAAACAAAAATATTCACTTTCTCATCCATCCTTATATCCTGATATCGCAATTTTGGATGCAAAATTGACCTTGAGTATGGACCTCCAGCTTTCTGTAACAACTGTTTTAGATGCATTGAGTCATAGTTTTGAAACAATTTGGAATAAAAATTCCAATACCAAATCTTTGGACTATGCATATAAATCAATAGAAATTATACTGGAAGAAGTACCGAATTTGAAAAAAGATATTACCGATCTTAAAGTGAGAGAAAAATTATTAAGAGCCTCTAATTTAGCAGGATTAGCTTTTTCGAATACAAAAACTGCAGCAGCCCATTCCATTAGTTATCCACTGACATTTTCTTATAATATACCACACGGAATTGCCTGTTCTTTGCCAATTATTCCCTTACTACGGTTGAATAAAGAAGCAATTGAGATTGAGTTAAATGAATTACTATCGTTTTTAAATATTAATTACGAAGAATTGGAAGAAAAAATATTAAACATTCCAAAGAATGTAATTGATTTTAATTTAAGTAAGTGGGGAATTAAAAGTACAGATATCGATGAAATAGTTGATAGATCTTTCACGAAAAGTAGAATTTTCAATAACGTTGTGAAGTTAACTAAAGAAGATGTCCGCCATTTGCTTGAGCAAATTATGTAGTAAATGAATTATGTCTGGTAAATACACACTTACGGGGGAAAATCTAAAAACTGCTTTAAATATGCTGAAAGATGTTACTACAATATTTGATGAGTCAAATATAAAATATTCAATTACGGCTGGAACTTTACTTGGGATAGTAAGGGAAAACAGATTATTACCCTGGGATAGAGATATGGATTTAAGAGTATTTAGTAAAGACCGCAAGAAATTACTTAAATCAATATCTAAAATAAAAAAAGCAGGATATATTACTCGTATTAGGTATCAGGAAAAAGAAGATCCACCATTGAAAAAGGGCGATGCGAGGTTAATTAAGGTTTTTAGTAAGAAAAAGTTATTTTTTAAGGGTGAGGTTGTGATGGATTGCTTTATCGCTACAAAAAATAAGGATCAATATATTTGGGCATGCGGTGGTGAAAGAAAATATACTAAAAAAGCTGTACCTTCGAATTTTTATGATAATTTAGAAAAAATTACTTTTAACAATACTGATTATTATTTACCTGCTGAAAAAGAAGAATATCTAAAATTTCGTTATGGGGATTGGAAAACGCCTAAGAAAAAGTGGAGATTTGCTAAAGATGACGGTGCAATTATCTATACGGATCATAAACCAAAGAAAAAGAAATAGTACCGAATGAAATTAGCAGTATTTTTATTGGCTGGCGGTGGAATAAGATTAAAACCTTACACTAATGATATCCCAAAATGTTTAGTACCCGTGAATGATCAAAAGTTATTAATCAGAATGCTTGATTTGTTACAATTAGGTGGGATTGAAAAGGTCATTTTAGTTATAGGTTTTAAAGGTGAAAAGATACAATATCTTATTGGTGATCAATATGGTGATATGGCTGTTCAATATATACATAACGAAGTTTGGGAAACCACTAATAATGTGGTTTCATTAAACTTAGCAGTACCGCGTATTAAGGAAGATTTTATACTATTGGAAGGTGATTTAATTTTTACTTGGGATGCTTTCAAAAATATGTTATTACCAGACAGGATAGCAGTCGACAACTACAAATCTTTCATGGACGGTACTCTAGTTGATATTGACAAGAACAACAACGTAATTGAGTTTATTCTAAAATCGAATAAATCCCATAAAGCTGATATTCATAATCTTTACAAAACTGTTAATATATACAGTTTCAGTTACGATTCATTCGAGAAATTTGTTGTACCGAATTTGAACAATTTAATTGATTCTGGACAAAAACAGGTCTATTATGAACAAGCTATTGCTCAGGCCGTGTCAGAAAATAAATATTTGTTAAAAGCCATTAACTTTAATAAAACAGCTTGGTATGAAATTGATACTGAAGAAGATCTAATAAACGCTGAGAATTTATTTTCTGACATAAATAGTTAAGTATTTATTTTCTGTAGTCTAGTGGCCATGGATAAAAAATAGATATAATTTTATCCATCATTTGTGCAAAGTACTGATTTATTTTATAATGAAATTTAATTATTAAATAATTATTTAACTTACAAAATGGGATTTTACCTTGGGAATTTGGAATATCATAATTATGTAACAATAATTCTTTCTTCATTTTATGATTCATCAAATTAGATTCCCACGTTTCTAAATCTCTTTGCCAACGGCCAATTTTCTTTGAATTCATTTGCTGTTTTGTTTCAGAGTGCCAATCCATTTTATAGTTTGGAACCGCAGTATCTGCTATTTTATAGAATTCCAGTATTTTTGGTGAAAAATCTTCTTCAAGAAAATCGCATAGTATTTTAATATTTTTCTCAGGGTCATCGATTATATTTTCATATAGTATTTCTATAAATTGATTGGAACCATATTTAAATTTTGCTTTTCTGCCACTTAAAATAGCTTCCTGCCAATTTAACATAGAATATATACTGTTGTTTTTCCACCATGGCATTGATTTTAATGATGCTACCGCATCGCGACCATCACGGATAACATGGATAACTTGAGCATTGGGAAAAAGTTTGAATAATTGATCTAAATATTTAATATAATAAGGATGTTTATCTCCCCACCGCACTTTATTGTTTTGTTTTGAATATAATTTAAATATTGTTGATAAAATGGCTCCCAAACTATTCCCGGATTTCATCAGTTCATTTTGAATATCATTTGGGTCTAACCCTAAATCTATAATTTTGGTTTTTTTATTGTGATTATTATAGAACCACTTAATGATTCTTTCTCGATTTTTTAGTTTTGATAAATTTCTAAAAAACAATCTACGTTTATATATTTTTTTAATATATTTGGTTTGAGGTGGTATCGCAATATTTGCGTGAGAATGAAGTATTAATCTCAACATTGTTGTTCCAGATCTTTCGCAACCCACAATGAATATTGGTCTATTATTTTCCACAGTTATTTTTTATTTAGAAAATTTGTATACTTAATCAAGTAAGGTAAATTTACCTGGTTTCAATATGTTATTACTAATTATTTAGTAACATCAGGAATGCTTGATTTACATAGTTTTAAAAGAAGTAAACTGGTTTTAATTAAATGGCTAACAAAATAAATAAATATCTACTTTTCTTAACAAAGGATTATTCATTTCCAATTTTAAAACCATTATACAATTCCATTTTGAATAATGATCGAGGAGAAGTGTTCTGGTTTTCAACTAATAGTAATCGATTTGGGACTACAAAAGATATTTGGATAGAATCAAATGACAATGTAATGCAATATAATCCGGATGTAATTTTTGCTCCGGGCAATATTGTACCCTATCACTGGCCGGGACTTAAGGTTCAAATATTTCATGGATTAGGTGAAGAAAAGCATGGACATTATCGATTAAATGGACTTTTTAATATGTACTGTACACCTGGCCCTTTGATTACGGAAAAGTTTAACAGTAAAAACAAAAATGGAAAATATATAATTATAGAAACGGGCTGGCCAAAATTAGATTATATTAATACTGAAGAGAATATTAAATCATCAATATTTGAAAATGATTTTCCAACAATTTTATACGCTCCTACATTTAGTAAGAAATTGACTTCTGCTTATAAGTTGTTTGATATTATAAGATCTATCCAAAAGCTCGATTATAACTGGATTATTAAATTCCATGAATTAATGGATAAATCGTTGTTAAAACAATATAATACGTTAGAAAGTGATAAATTCAAAATTGTTGATGATCACAATATTTTAGAAAATATGATACATTCTGACGTTTTACTAACAGATACTTCATCGGTTGCATATGAATATTTACTTTTCGATAAACCGATAATTACATTTAACGCCAAAACTCGAATTGATAAAGGAATAAATATTTTTTCACCTTTAGACTTAGAAGGAGCAATACTACGAGTAATTAATGATCCAAACGAATTCAGAGATAACCGTATGTTTTATCTTAATGAGTTGCATCCTTATATAGATGGTAAGTCATCAGTAAGGATATTAGATGCTGTATCTGAAGTTCTTAAAAATGAACAACCATCTAGAAATAAATTAAATACTATTGATATATATAATAGATGGAAGACAAGGCGTTTGGTATCTTAATGTATTGTATTTATGAATAAGCCAAAAAATATTTTATTTTATTTAAATTATTTATATTATTTACCGACGTTAGAACCAATTATTAAAATATTCACTTCTGATACAAGTTATAATGTTGCGATTTCCTTATCACATGATTTTGATTACAAATTCGGAATATTTAGGAGAAAAAAAACCAAAGAGTATTTAAATAGATTTATTATTAAAAACGTAAGAATAGCACAAAAAGATGAAAAGTTTGATGTAGTTTTTGTTTCAGATGTCATTGAGGATAGTAAATTCAAAAACAGTTTAATATGTATGGTTTATCATGGCCCATTAATTAATAAATCTGTTACATTTAGAGAGTTAAGAAAACATAAAGATGATAAATATTTAATATTTGCTGAAAGCCAATACGCAGCTGATAGATTGATTGATGCCGATTGCCTTGGTTCATCAAAAACTGAGATTGTTGGATTTCCTAAAATGGATCCAATTATTAATGATAAGTATGAGAAGAATAAGATTTTAACGCAATTTGGACTTGATGCAAACAAGAAAACAGTTCTCTATGCACCAACATATAAACCTACTTCATTATATGAATTAAAAGATGAAATATTTAATGCTACAGAAGATTATAATTTGATTATTAAGCTTCATCATTATTCATGGATGGGAAAATATGCAAATCGTAACCAGAGTCGAATTATTAATAAAAGAGTATCGCAATATGATCATGCTGCATTAATTCCGCGAGACTTATATAACATTATTCCATTGTATGCCGTTGCCGATACACTTATTTCAGAAGCTTCGGGAGCTATTTTAGAATTTCTAATTACAAATAAAGTAGGTATAATTTATGATCTAAAAGATAATAAATTGAAACATACTGATGATAAACCATTGTTATTGCATGGCGATAAATTCTTAAATAAATCATTTATTCACATAAATTCTCCATCACAATTAAAAGGTGCAATACATAGTGCATTAAATCCATCACAGGATAGAATTGATAATATCAAACAAGATAAGAAAAAATATTTTAATCACTGTGATGGTATGGCTTCCAACAGAATAAAAAAAATAATTGATGATATTCTTTCGAAGGATGTGAACATAAATTCAGTGTAAATTTATCCTATGAAAGCAATAATACTAGCAGCGGGAGTAGCACGTAGATTGTATCCATTAACATTAGATACTCCAAAGAGCTTACTGAAAATTAATAATAAGCGTATAATTGATTATCAATTAAATGCTTTAAGAGCAGTGGGAGTAAAGGATATAGTTCTCGTTTTGGGATACTATAAAGAATTGTTTATTGATCATCTTGAGAAAAATCACGGTGATTTTAAATTGTCTGTAATTACAAATCATCATTTCTTCGAAACAAATACTTCTTATTCGGTGTGGTTGAGTAAAAAATTTGCTCAAGATGATGATATTTTATTAATGAATGCAGATGTGTTATTTCCAATTGAGTTATTGAAACGCCTATTAGGTTCAAAACAAAAAAACCTCCTAGCAGTCGAAATTAAAC